>PMSZ01000031.1 GCA_003168235.1 Acidobacteriaceae bacterium | reverse complement strand
AAGATGCCATACCCTCCGCGGACCGATGTCTTCCCATCTCCCCACGGGTCCCACGCAAATCCAATCCTCGGCGCTGGATTGAACAAATGTCCTTTCATGCAACTCGCCGGCGTACTGTCATATCCGCACTGCACTAACCCCAAATCGCTGATCACTCCCGGGTTGATCTGAAAAGTAGTTGGGTTGAATGGCACCGGGACCGATCCGTTCGACTTATCCAGCAGTTCGCCATAAATCGGATCCACTCCAAACCGTGTCGCATTGAATCGCGACGGCTCCCAGTTCCACGCGTTTCGGTTCTTCTCGCTGTAAGTCCCAAACAGGCTGATTCGCAATCCTAGGTTCAGAGTAAGCCGGTGAGTTATCTTGTAATCATCCTGCAGATACGGTTCCGCAATCTGAAATCGCTGATAGTAACGATGATTCGCGGAATCCTGCGAAAAACTCTGAATGAATCCCTGCGGAATGCTGTGCGCATTCGCATCCGACTCCACCAGGAAGTCGGCAAATGCATTTCCTGTGCTGTGCGTAAGGTTGTTGTAGGTCAACAAACCCTGCGTATCCCCTGTAGCCGCGCCAATCGCATTGTTGTCCTGATTACGCTGCGAATACACATACTGCGCTCCAAACTGCAGCGTGTGTTTCCCTATCGCCTTGCCGATGTCGTCGCGTAGCGAGTATGTAGGATTCGTATGTCCCCACGGCATGTACGAGGGATCGGCCGCAAAACCCCTCCCGCCATAAGCCGCATTCGTGCCGAAGAAGGCCACTCCCGGCATCTTTCCGCCAAAGCCATTATTAAAGATGTAGCCAATCGCGCATTGCGGAAAGCCCGTCACCGGATCAATGCTCAACACCGGATTGCACTGTCCCGGCGCCGACGGGTCCTGCACCAGCGGCTCATCCAGCGCCGGGTTGCGCTGGAACTGTGCGCCGCCGGGCCCGTTCTGGTCCGTCAAGGTGATGTCTGAATTCACATAGCTGATAACTAGATCGTTCAGCAGCGTCGGCGATATCGTGTCCGTGAACCGCGCCACCAGGCTTGTGCCCGGCCCGATGAACCGGTTCTGTATGGTGGGGAACGTCCCCAGCGAAGGGTGGTTGATGCTCAGATAACTCCACTGCGGATCCAGCACCGTCGTATTCCACGCATCGTGGATGTAGCGAAATGAAACCTTGAGTTTGTCGGTCAGCGTGTGATCGATACGAAACAACTCCTCACGCCAGTAAGTAGAAGGAGAAATGGCAGCGTTGTAACAACGATTCGGGTCCGTCGGGTTCGGGCTCGCGGGATTGTAATTCGGCAAGGTGAAGTTACAACCATAAGGAGCATTCGGCAGCGGTATCAGGTTCGCATTCAGGATGATCTGCGCGTTCTTGTCCACGCTCGTCGAACCCAGCACCCCTTGCAGATGGGGAAGTGGAGTAAAGGTTCCCGGCGTCGCTCCCGGCGACACCGACGGGCAATCCGGATACTGCGCGCGTGTAAAGGTTCCCGAATTCAACGGGCACACATCGGTGAAATCGTAGTCCTGGTAAACTGCGCCCGTGCCCGGATTCGTCTGCAAATTCTCCGCGATCCCGCTCGACGTCAATATCAGCCCGCGTTCCTTCAATCCCGGCACCGCCTGGTTGTATTCCGTCGGCGTCTTCTCCAGCCGGAACTCTTCGGAGTAAAAGAAAAACGTCTTGTCCTTCCTGGTATTGAAAACCTTGGGAATGTACAGCGGCCCGCCAATCGTTCCACCGAAATCCTGCCGCCGGTAAAGCGGCGCCTTATTGCCCACCGACGGCCCCACCACTTCTCCCGGTGCCGGCACTCCCGTATAGACAATGTCGAAGTAATTGCGTGAGTTGAACGCTTCGTTGCGAATAAAGTCGTACAGATTCCCGTGCCACTGCGGCCCGCCGGACTTCGTTGTCACCTGCACCGTGCCCGATGCCGTCCGCCCAAACTGCGCGCCGTAGTTCGACGTCAGTACCTTCACTTCCTGAATCGCATCCAGGCTTGGATAAACCATCAGCGTGCTCGACGCGCCGTTCAGACCAGTGTTGAGCACATCGCTGCCGTCCACCTCGAACGTGTTGTACTCCACACGGCCGCCGTTCACGCTGTATTTCACGCTGCCCACCACGCCGACCTTCGCTTCGTCCTGCCCCGTCTGGTTGCTCACACCCGGTGCCAGCGCGATCAGTTGCGTGAAATTGCGCCCGTTCAATCCAATCGACACCACTTCTTTTTGCGTGATCGTCCCCGACACGCTGGAGCTCTCCGTCTCCACCGTTCCCACCCCACCGCCCTCCACATTGACTTCTTCAGACTTTGCCTTGGCCGGCACCAGCGACGCATCCAGCGTCAACCCGAGCTCCGCCGTCAGCGTGACGTTGTCAAACGGCATGTCGGCAAAGTTCGGGGCCGTCACCACCAGTTTGTATGTACCCGGCTCCAGCCCGGTGAACGAGTACACTCCCTTTTCGTTGACCGCTGCTTCAACCTTCACCCCCGCCGCGTTCGTCAAAACCGCTTTCGCATCGGGAACGACGGCCCCCGTCGCATCCGTCACCGTCCCGCTGATAACTCCCTTCCCGCCCGGATCCGTCCGCGGCCCCTGCCCGGCGCCCTGACTCTCCGCCGCCGCTCCACTCGCCTCCTCATTCATTTTGGCTTTAGCGGTTGCGCGTCTCATCGGAGCGTCGAGAGTAAGTGCCAGACCCGGCGTCAGCGTCAGGTTTGGGAAGACCTTGTCGGCGAAGTTCGGCGCGGTGACCGTCAACGAATAACTCCCCGGATAGAGCCCGGTTACGGAAAACTCGCCCTTGTCATTTACCGGTATCGCCAATGCCGGACCTAGCCCGCTTGTCAGCACCACTTCCGCATCGGCCACACCTGCCCCCGTTGGGCCCGTCACTTTCCCCCTTAAGGAAGCTTTTTCCCCGGTCGCTGTCGTCGATTGTTCTTGCCCGGCGCAAAGCGGCCACGCCAGTAGCGCGAACATCAACACACTTATGACGCGAGAAGAAAAATGAAGGGCAGACGCTTGCACACTTATCGCTCCGGAGTTTCTCAGCTCTTAAAAGGGCTTTGGCAAAGGGGGATTGTATATGCCGGGTCAGCGGGCCAAAGTTAACGTAATGTGAAAATTACCGGCCGTTTCCTGCACGGATCCGGTCCCATCGCCGCGTCATTTTCGAAGCATAAAATGCGTTTCAATGAATGTCAGTACGTTAATCGACTTTATTGCTATTAATTCTTCGCGAGCGCACCGGCCGCCTCGCGCTCTCTCGTCATATTTTCCACAGTCGCAACCGTGTGTAAGAGGTCAACACTCAAGTGGAAACTCATTGCACTGTTCTCGTCGCCGCATCTCGCGCAAGCTTTGTATTCGCCGGCTCTTAATGCTCCGGTAATAGGAATGATGTTTCGCACTACGTTAAGGAATTTTCACCAACTTGTCACAGAGCCTTAACATCTCCCGGCGACCCAGCAGATAGACTCCGGCCTGTAATTCAAGCTTCGCTTCGGCGAATGCGTGTGGAACTTTGAGATTTCAAGCCAACCAAAAGCATTTCGTGTGTGCCGGATTCGGTAAGCGTGTGTTTCTGCGTGTGGCTCACGGCCCCACGCGTGACGAAATAGTTTTCAAAACCATTCAGAGAGGGAAAAAACTCTATGTCGCGTATGAAATTGATCTTCGCAACGCTGGTGTTCGCGGCGTTTGCCTTTGTGCCTCAAATACAGGCCGCGGTGACGCCCGAAACAACCATTGCCGGTTCGTCCGCCATGTGGCAGACCTTGGCGCTCGGCGCTTATAGTGAGGCCGGTGCTGGCGCTGGACACTGGACCAGCGCTTCCAACGTCATCGACCTTACCGATACTCGCACAACTCCCGCCAACGTCGATGCGGGCACCATTTGGATCGTCTGGAACGCCGCCGCGACCAAGGTATGGTCTTTTAACAAGGTTGATTCCGTCGTCGGGAACCGCTGCTATTTCGCCCAACCCCAGTGCACCGTGAACGGCACATCCACGAATCTCTCCGGCAGCGGCTCGAACCAGATCAGTTCCCTTCTTTGGGGCGATGGCTCGTCTGACACTGCCTTGCCCGCCAACGTCCTGGCGTTGTTTGAAGCCGGAACTCCAGTCAACGTGGCCGCGACCGATATCCGTCCTGAAGACGCGAATTTCGCCATCTGCCGCGCCAACTCTCAGCTCGGCGCCGGAACCAACGGCGGCTCCAGCAGCGACAACCTCGACGGCCTCGGCTATAACTCCAACTGGGCGCCTGGCGTTTGTCCCGCCTTCGGCAGCGCCGATTCAGCCTACGTCGGCACCCCAGTCAAGAGCGGCTACCCCGGCAGCTCTTCCGTAGCCAACGTGGTTTCCTTCAACATCAAAGGTAAGGATCCCATCACCGGCACCAACATTCCCGCCTTCACGGTCGTCGAAGTCGGCGTGGAACCGATCGCCTTCATCGTCGAGCGCAACGGCGGTCAACTTGCCAACCTGACCAACGCCAGCACCCAGCAACTGCAACAGGCGTTCTCAGGCACTAACTGCAACGCTAACGCTTTCGACGACCAGGATGGTGTAACCCTGCCCTCCGCCGCGATTGGCGTTTTCCTGCGTGAACCACTGTCGGGTACTTACAACACCACCGAATCGAACGTCATGCGTCATCCCACCGTCTACGGCGGCGCTGGCCCCAGCACCATTCTTGGCGTCAGCATGGAATCCAACGTCGACGGCGCGGTCAACAATCCGCTCACCGGCCAATCCGGAACCTGCCTCAATGGTGGCGGCCTGCGGGAACGCGGTATCGGCACCAGTGAAGAAGTCAAGTGGGTCGCGAACTCCGATAAGAACATCGGCATGGACGGCATCGGCTACACGTTCTTCAGCTACGGGAACGTCAGCTCCATCGCCAACAGCGCTAACTACGCCTACCTCACTCTGAACAACATCGATCCCGTGTTCGCCAGCTTCGGTCCGCAGAGCTCCACCGGAGCCGGATACGATCCTGGCCAACCCGCAACCGCCAGCAATCCTGGCGAAATCCCCGGCGCGGCTAACCTGCCCGCCGCTTGCGCAACGTCGTTCCCCTGCCCGGAAAATAAAATCTGGGCCGGCGGCCTCTCCTTCCCCAACGTCCGCGCCGGACTTTATCCGGCATGGTCGCTCGAGCGTCTGGTCAGCAACGGCACCGGCCTCACCAATGCCAAGACCCTGATTAAGGATTCCCAGGCTTTCGTGGTTAGCTCCGTGCCCGACTACATCCCGGCCACGAAGACGGTTGCTGCCGGAATCACCGATCCTGGCTTGCAGTTGGTTCGCGCCCACTACCAGCAGTATGACGGCGCCGGCACCCTCCTCGGCGCGGCTCCGGTCAACTGCGGAACCACCGAAGCCGGCGGCGACATGGGCGGAATCATCGTCCCGTACGTCAGCGCCAAGTGCGTCACAACTCCGATCCAGCACGTCCAGGGCAACCAGGGACTGCAAGTTCGGCCGTAATCGCAACCTGATCGCTGCACCAACAAAAAAGGCGGACCGTCTATCGGTCCGCCTTTTGCATTGCGTCCGCGTGAGACCTGAGTTGATCGCCGCGAAAGACTGTCCCACGCATCCGAACTTTAACTCCCAGCAGCACCACGAAAAAGGCTGCCCCACTCGCCGCGCTTTTCGCGAGTGGGCACCACGGATCGATAGGAGTCAAAATTAGAACGTGTGGGCCAGCCCCCTGGAATGCGTCGCTTGCGCTCGACCTGAGAATCGGGCATGATGCGATTATGAAGACGATTACCGTATCAGGTTTGCTAGCCGAGAGTCTCCAGGGTCAAGCGCACTATTACGTCGATGTTGATCTTCAACTGAACGACGCCGGCAAGATCATCAACGTCTCACCGTCACTGCTTCCAGGACCACGACCGTGGCCGCCAACTGGCGATTACAAGCTGGTTTATTTCCACGCCGACGAGCAGCATGTGGAACAGGTGCATATCAACGGACAGACTTGGCAGCAAGCAGTCTTCGGAGCTGTGCAGTCGAAAGGAAATTCAGATGAACGAACAAACAAATACTAGCGGTTCGCAATTACTATCTTTCATGAAGCCAATTTATCCAATCGTCGGGCCAGCTGCGATCACGGCAATGACACTCAGCTTGGTGACGTTCGACGGTCGCCGCGATGAGCACGGCAATGAGGTCTATTTGCCGGTGTCGAATACGCCAGATCAGCCGCATCAGCACAACGAGAATTACGAGCAGACCGGAACCACGATTGCCAAATGGGGTGCTTCAGGAACGAACACCAGCGCAACACTAACTAATGCGACCTGGACTTCAACGACGCTGCTCATGCCGTTCGATTCCGACCTGTTCGTGGTGGAGCGACTCAGGCAGGCTGGACTATTTCTCATTGTGGCGTCGGAGTCGCCTATCAGGCTGGAATTGATCGAGTGATGAGCGTAAGCTCTTCGCCAAAACGCAGTGGTTCCAATATCTGATCGCGCCGCTAATCGCAGGTGCCGTTGCTGCGCTTGCGAGCACTTACCTGACGGCTAGGTTTTCCTTCAACCGCTTCCGGCAAGAGCAATGGTGGCAGGCGAAGCGCGATGCCTACGAGTCGATCATCCGCGCGTTGTCCGAGATCATGTTTAATGCCAGCCGCGAGCTGTCGAAAATGGAAGGCGCCGACCCGCCAAAAGCTCCCGAGCGACAGAAGGAGCTCTCATGGAGCTTGCAGGAGATCGCTTCCAGCGGCGCATACATCGTTTCCGAGAAGACGGTTGCTGCGATTGCGGCATCTCGCAACAAATCATACGACGAATACGCCAATGATTTTTACGGCGTGGTCGATGCAGAATATGACGCTGCCAAAACAGCTCTGGGAATAATTCGTGCTGAAGCACATCGCGATTTGGGAGTGGAAGGGTGATCGGAAACGCCGAAACAATCGCAGAGATGCTCGGTCCTAAAGTGGATATCAGCAGTCTCGACAACGAGATCAGCCGAAGCAAAGTCACAACGCTTGCTTTTGAGCTCTACAAAGAGGCGATTCGAGTCCTCAACCTAGGAGCGTGCATTTTGGATAGAGCATCGAGCGCCAGTGGTGGCCTGTCACGAAATCAGGCGATCTGCGCCGCCCTGCTGATCCGAATGGTTAAGTTCATGATCGCTGTGTTGGACCTTACCTGCAAGAACGACCGCGGAGAAGTCGTATTGTCACTCAATCGGTCGATCATGGAATCCGCATTCGACTTGGAATTTCTTGTCCGTGCTGATGACGACAAGCACTACGACGATTTCGTGAAGAACAGTCTCGGTGCTGAGCGTGAATCTTACGATCTGGTTCAAGCGAACATTGCGAAACGCGGCAATGACATTGTGTTACCAATCGAAAAGCGGATACTCCGCTCGCTCGATCGCCTCTGCGAAGTTTCCGGTGTGAAGATCGAAGACGTGCATCCGAAGTGGAGCAGCTGGGCAGGTGGTCTCAAGCAGCGCCTTCAGTTCCTACAGAAGGAAGAGCAATACGTGTTTATGCACCGGCTTCCTTCAAATGCTGTTCATGGAACATGGGTGGATTTATACAAGCAGCATCTTGATTACAACCCGCAAACCAAGCGATTCATGCCACGCTCCAAGTGGCGACCGACTGACGCTCGTGTCTATGGACCTACGGGCGTACTTGTATTGGACGCAGTTAAGCCTTACGTCGAGAAATTCTTTTCCACGATTCCTGAAAGCAAATTACTCCTAGAACGCATCGACGATTTGCGTGATCGGATTATTGCCGTCGAGCAAGCACATGAGCGACTTTTAGCCGAGAAGTGAAAAGCCGCTGCAGCTGGGCAATCGTCTCTCCTCCTTTGAAATTCTTCAGCGGCTTTGAGAAACTGGGGACAGACGGGACGTTGACTAATTTCCATTGCCGAAAAATGGAAAACGTCCCGTCCGTCCCTGGTTTCCCTCCGATTCCTATGCCGCTGAAGCCACTTTCTTCCTCGCCTCGAGCGCCGGTAGAAGAAGGTTCAGAAGCGCTTGATCAGAGAACGGGTTCTGACCT
>PMSZ01000523.1 GCA_003168235.1 Acidobacteriaceae bacterium | reverse complement strand
CTAGAAGGGACACTACTGGAATGGCACACGAGCTGGACTTCATGACGCACCTCGGTCTCACGCCCCGGAATTTGTTACTGCATATTCCCAAGCAACTGCTATGAGCCAGCCCCGATCATTGAGTTATACACAACTTGACATTGGCGGTCAATTGCCCGTTGGGAGGTCTTGGGCCGAAGTGCGAAAGCTTCAACCACCAAGGGCACCGAGGTCCACGAAGGAAAACTTTGAATCCCGAATCCTTCGTGATACTTCGTGCCCTTGGTGGTTCAAGGGTTCAGCTGCGAGCTCGTAAATCTGATCCACGACCACCCTACCAAAGTCGATTTTAGCAGTGACCCGGCGTACAATGACCACGGGAGCCGTCACAGCCGGTTGTGATGTCCCCCATCAGCGGCGTCCAATTCCAGGGGGATTTCGTGGATCAGCAACTGAAGCAGCTCATGAAAGAACTCGGGGAGGCGATCAACGAGTCTCTATCCGATTCCGAATCGATCGCCGAGGTCGTCTCCCGCATTAGAGAGGGCGGCTACGACATTCTTCTCGTCCTCGAAGCCACCATCGGCGTTAGCAAGCAAGGGGAACATTCCACCGACAAAACTTCCCTCGTCTCGACGCTCAGCACCAACGCTGAACTCAAGATCAGCGATCAGGACCTGAAGTTTCTCAAGTCGCTGCGCATCAAGCTCGACGACGAAGAAGATTAGGCGCCAGGTTTTACGTTCGTCACGTTTGCAATTGCGACCTTGAATTCGGCGAATTCGGCTTGCGGGTGCAGATAATTCCGGGCAAAATCTTCCGATTTCCCACCCAACTTTTCCCTTCCCGAAATAGGAAAAACCTTGCAGATGCCTCGCCCCTCCCTGATAAGATCATTTTTCCGTAGTCTAAGTGGCCGCTAAGCAGCATCTTAAGGGAGTAGCTTATTCGGCGAAGATGGCCTTCGGCGTGCAGTTCAGATCGCAGAAGTGCCCTCCCGGCGTTCTTTACAGCGCCAGTCAAGAGATTGCCGGTCGCGGTGTTTCCCGGGACGGGTCGTTCTTCATCAGCGCTGAGCTGAATAGGTTACATGAGGTGCCGGATATGGATTCCCAGGCTTCACAATTGACCCTTGGCCTTCTTCCCGAGCCTCGCACCCGCTGGGGAAGGTTCGTTCTCAGCTATGGCGTGCAGTCGGTTGTGGTGGCGTTCATCGTACTTTGCGCCATCATCTATCCTGACGCCCTTGTGCCCCGGGACCGCGACTACCATTTTGTCAGCCTGGTGGACACGCCGCCGCCGATTCCGCAGACTCCCGCGCCGGTCAAGCATTTTCCGCTTCCTGCTCCGAAGATTACGGAACCCGTAACACCACGGCCGGAAGCCATGCGCGTGCCTCCTGAATTAGTGCAGAAAAAGCAACCAATACCCGAAGAACAGGCACCTAAAATCACGCTGGCGGCGAAGAAAGAAATTCTGCCGGATGTGAAATTGGCGATTCCGCGGGCGCCCGTCAAGACCAATGTGTTTTCCGGAAGCTCGGCTACACCCACGATGGCCGCCGCGCCGTCGAAAGTGCAAACCGGTGGATTCGGCGATCCTAACGGCGTTCCCAATCAGGATACTCACGGCCATCCCGTCACCATCGCACAAGCCGGCGCTTTGAATCTGCCGAACGGCGGAGGTTACGGCAATGGCACCGGCGGATTACACGGCGCTCGTGGCGTCGTGGCCAGCGCCGGTTTTGGCAGTGGTGTTGCCACCGGCTCCGGCATTTCCGGTTCGCGCGGCGTAGTCCGCCAGGCCGGCTTCGGAGATGCCGACGTGGTCGCGGCGCAGCCCAAGAAGACCGCCGAAGCCGTCGTTAAGACTTTTCCGGTTGAAATCACCTTCAAGCCAAGACCGCTTTACACCGACGAAGGGCGTAAACTCAAGATTGAAGGCGAAGTTTTGTTGGATGTCGTGTTCTCCGCGACTGGCGAAATTCGCATCATAAAGGTTGTGCACGGCCTCGGTCACGGACTGGATGAATCCGCGGTTCACGCGGCGGAGAAAATCCAGTTCAAGCCCGCCCAAAAGGACGGTCACCCTGCCGATTTCGAGGCGGTGTTGCACATCGAGTTTCTACTGGCTTCCTAAGCTGCGACTCGTCGTTGAGAGCTGGTAGAATGAAACAAACTAAAATGCTGCGTCCCCCATTGGCGGTGCTTACGCTCTCTTTAGTCTGTTGTGTTCTATTCCTGTCCACACAGACTTCGTTCACGCAGACTTCGCCTGCACAAACCGCTCCGGATCCGCAACTTTCCACGCGCGATGCCGGCGCGGCTCAACCAGCGATCGCCGCCGCCGCTAGCTTCGATCAGGTCATCGACCGCGCCATCGAGCGCGAGCATTTCTTCATGGCCCAGATGAAGCAAATGCATCCGCTGGTCGAAACCTATCTCCAGAATTTGAAGGACGATAAGGACCTCGGTGCGCCCGTGCCAAGCAGCGATGTGTACTTTCTTGGCCGGTTGGATATGACCGAAGGCCCCGATGACCGCACTTTCAGTTCGCCCACCACGGCCGGACTCGGCAAACGAATGCTCAGCAAGTTCAAGGACCTTTATGTGATGAGGTTCCTGCCTTTGGGCTTTGCCCAAATGGTTGTGCTCGACCAGAATTTTCAGCGCAAGAATTACGATTTCACCTTCGTGCGCCGCGAGTTCCTGGGTGAAATACGCTGCATCATGCTCGACGTCGCCCCCAAGAAAGACGCACCTCCAGGCAGTTTTGAAGGCCGCGTCTGGATCGAGGACCAGGACTACAATATCGTTCGCTTTAACGGCACTTACACGCAGGCGCGCCGCAACAGCCAGTTCTTTCATTTCGACAGCTGGCGGCAGAACTTGCGCCCCGGCCTCTGGCTGCCCTCCATGGTTTACTCCGAGGAAAGCGACCTTAGACATGGCGCCCTCGGCCAGACTCTTCGCTACAAAGCTCAAACCCGGCTCTGGGGTTATAACCTGAAGGATTTCCGCCGCAACTCCGAGTTCACCGAAATCACCATCGATCAGCCGCAGTCAGTCCAGGACCAGAGTCAGAAGGCGCAGGACGCATCGCCCATCGAAGCGCAGCGGGCCTGGGAACGTCAAGCGGAAATCAACGTCCTCGACCGCCTGCAGCAAATCGGTTTGCTGGCGCCCGAAGGTGAGATCGACAAGGTGCTTCAGACCGTCGTCAACAACGTGATGGTCACCAACAACCTCGACATTCAGCCCGAGATCAAGTGCCGTGTGCTGATGACCACGCCGCTTGAATCCTTCACCATCGGCAGGACCATTGTCGTCAGCCGCGGCATGATCGATGTGCTGCCCGACGAAGGCGCTCTGGCCATGATCCTCACCCACGAATTGGCCCATATCGCGCTCGGCCATCACCTCGATACCAAGATGGCCTTCAACGACCGCATGTTCTTTCCCGATGAGCGCACCTTCGAGCGCATGGATTTCGCTCGCGATCGCGCTGAAGAAGAAGCCGCCGACAAGAAAGCCATCGAACTGCTTAACAACTCGCCTTACAAAGACAAGCTGACCGATGCAGGTTTGTTCCTCAAAGCAGTCCAGGCGCGTGCCCCGGCGCTGAAAAACCTCATCCGGGCCCATCTCGGCGACAGCCTGCTCAATGGCAACGCCACACGTATGTCGTCGCTCATGACCGCCTCGCCCCAGTTCGATCCGAAGAAGACCGACCAGGTTGCGGCGCTGCCGCTCGGCGGACGCGTCAGGATCGATGCATGGA
>PMSZ01000527.1 GCA_003168235.1 Acidobacteriaceae bacterium | reverse complement strand
AGCCAACCTGATTCTTGGCCGAACCGGGGAGGCCTTCTGGCAGGATGAATCCTTCGACCATCGTGTGCGGGATGAAGCGGAACTGGACCGTCTGGTTCAGCTATGTGGAGTACAACCCGGTAAGCGCCGGCCTGGCAGCCAATCCCCGTGCCTGGCCTTGGTCGAGCGCGCGGTTGGCAGGCGAAAGCGCCTGCCCCACAATTGGCCCGATCGCTCCCGAAATGTAGAAACTCCAGGGGTCGGACCAGGAGGTCCGACCTACTCTCCAAAGCGCTGCGCCCGGCGTTCCGGTCCTAGCGCCGTCGCTACAATGCTCATCACGGAGAATGCCGCGGCCATCATCGACATTGTCGCGGCGTAGCCGATGTGTTTCGCTACGGCCGCTTCGGCGTAGTTTACCGGACTCGATAGCAGCACGCCCATCTGATAGCCGAATCCAGGCAGGAAGCCGCGCACCGAATCGGGCGAAAGCTCCGTCAGGTGCGCGGGCACTACGCCCCATGAGCCTTGCACCATGAACTGCATGATGAACGCGCCCAACACCACCAGGACTATCGGCCCGCTGAAGGCCCATAGCGGAATCGCCAGAATGGCGCCGGCGAGAGCCAGGATCATCGAGCGCCGGCGGCCGAAGCGGTCGGAGAGCAGGCCGAAAAGCGAGCCTCCCAGGATGGCGCCGACCATCGAGATGGCAGTGGCGAACGAGCGCTGCGACACGGTGAAGCCGCGCTGCCGCAGGAGAAACGTCGGGTACATATCCTGCGTGCCGTGCGCGGCCAGATTCATGGCCATCATGAAGGCCATCAAATAGAGCAGCAGTTTCCCGTTCGAAAGAATGGCGCGGCGCAGGTCGCCCCACGTGGCGTGGCGTTTCCGCTGCCAGACTTCCGATTCTTTCACACGCGAGCGCACAAACAGCGCCAGTAACGCCGGCAGGCCGCCGATGAAAAACAGCGGCCGCCATCCGTAGTACGGAAAAATAAAGTTGTACGCCAGCGATGCCAATAGAAAACCCATCGCGTAACCCTGCTGCAGGAATCCACTGAGCAGACCGCGCCACCGCACAGGCGCTTTTTCGAGCGCCAGCGAGGCGCCCACGCCCCATTCGCCGCCCATGCCGATGCCGAAGAGTGCGCGCAACACCAGGAAGACCATGAAACTGTGCGCGAAGCCCGTAGCCACTTCGACCACGGAGTAGAAGACCAGATCGAGCATCAGCGGCAAGCGGCGGCCATCACGGTCGGCCATGAGCCCGAAGATGAAAGCGCCGACGGGACGAAAGGCGAGCGTGAGCGTGATGGAGAACGCAATTTCTTTGTCGGAGCGGTGAAACTCCTGCGCGATGGCAGTGAGACAGAGCACGACAAGAAAAAAGTCGAAAGCGTCCAGCGTCCATCCGAGAAATCCGGCGAAGACAGCAGGACCATGAGAGTCTTTAACTGGCACGGCATTAACTGGCATGGCGTTCGGGTTGGCGGCATTGGCTTCGACGGTCACGGTTCCTCCGTTTTCGACGGCGATTACTATAAACGAATTTCGGCCATTGCGAAGGGGAAAGCCGTCTCGCAGATTCGCCGGACTTGGTTTAGGCTTTGTTGGGACTTTGGAAGCTAATGATCGCTCTTCTCGTCGTCGTTACCGGTTTGTTCGGGACGATTCTCGTGCTGATGGAAATCGGCCGCCGCATTGGCGTGCGCCGGAAACATGAGGATCCAGACGGATCGCACGCTGGACTCGGTGCCATCGAAGGCGCAGTGTTCGGCTTGATGGGACTGCTCATCGCTTTTACGTTCTCAGGAGCTGCGGCTCGTTTCGACGCCCGAAGGCAGTTGATTGGAGACGAAAGCAATGCCATCGGAACGGCTTACCTGCGGATCGATCTGCTTCCGGTGGCGGAACAGCCGGCTCTGCGCGAGGACTTCAGGAATTATCTCGATGCCAGAATTGAGTATTTCAAGAACCTCGACAGCAACGCGGAAGCGGCGAAGGCGGCGCTGGACAACTCCGTCGCGCTGCAGAAACAAATCTGGGACAAGTCGGTAATCGGGTGTGCGCAAGTTAACTTTTCGGCCACGACTTCGCTGGTGCTTTCGTCGCTCAATGCCATGATCGATATCACAACGACGCGTGCGGTCGCGCTGCAGACGCATCCACCGAAGATTATTTATTGGGGACTCGCGGTGCTAGTCTTCGCCAGCGCTCTGCTGGCAGGTTACAGCTTGGGAGAAGCAAAGACTCGTAGCTGGCTGCATCTGCTCCTCTTTTCATCGATCCTGGCGATTTCCCTCTATGTCATTTTCGACTTGGAATACCCTCGCGCCGGATTGATTCGGATTGAGACCGCCGATCGCGTCTTGAGGGAACTTCGCAGCAGCATGAAGTGAGCGGCGACTTTGCTTAGAGCCTTGTCAGGCGGCGGGCAGAATGGTTCCGCGACAAGTGCCGAGTCCGATGCGACGGAACCCTTCACGCTCGCAGAATCCGCTGAGAATCACTTCGTCGCCGTCTTCGAGAAATTTTCGTTGCTCGCCGTTGGGTAGAGTAATTGGCTCCTTGCCGCGTGAAGTCAGTTCGAGCAGGCACCCGCGTGCGGATTGGTCGGTGCCAGAGACGGTTCCGCTGGCCAGCAGATCGCCGGTGCGTAGATTGCAGCCGTTGCTCGCATGTTGCGTGAGCATTTGCGCCATGGTCCAGTACATGTCGCGAAAATTGCTGCAGCCGAGAACGACGGGAGCGATGCCGGCTTCGCGCATGCGCGGCGAAAGCAGAGCAACTTCCAGCCACAGGTCGATACCACCGTTCTCCTGATCGCCAGGGTCAAGAAGGTAAGGCAACGGCGCGGGATCGCCTGCTGGACGCGCGAAAGCGTGCGCGCGAAACGGAGCAAGAGCTTCCATCGTGACCACCCACGGCGAAAGCGAAGTGGCAAAACTCTTCGCCAGAAAGGGACCGAGCGGCTGATACTCCCAGGCTTGAATGTCGCGCGCCGACCAGTCATTCACCAGGCAGATTCCGAAAATATGTTCTTCCGCTTGGGCGATAGGAACGGCTTCTCCCAATTTGTTTTCGCCGCTTACGTAGAAACCGACTTCCAGTTCATAGTCGAGCGCTTTCGTCGGCCCGAACTTGGGATCGGCATCGCCATCGCGCGTTTGGCCGCAGGGACGACGGACCGGAATTCCCGACGGAATCAGCGACGACGCGCGCCCGTGATAACCAATCGGAACGTATTTGTAATTCGGCAGCAGCGGATTGTCGGGGCGAAACAGCTTGCCGACATTCGTTGCGTGAAAGATCGAGGCGTAGAAATCGGTGTAGTCGCTTACGCTCGCTGGCAGAAGCATCTCGACATCAGACAGCGCAAAAAGATGGCCCCATGCGGCCCGTTGATCGGAGTCCGACGCCTCCCGACGCAGAGCCGCATGAAGACGCCGCCGCAAAACGCGTCGAGCATCGGTTCCGAGCGACATGAGTGCGTTCAGTGAGCCGGTGCTTGCGCAATCTAGCACCGCGAACTTTGCCCGGTTATCTTCCAGGTAACCGAGCACGCCGGCGACGTCAAGAATGCGGTCGCCGATTGCCACTCCGACTCTCGGCCCCTTCGCATTGCGATGTCGAAAAATGCCAAAGGGTAAATTCTGAATAGGGAAATCCGTGCCTGCAACATTGGCGGATTCAACCCAACTCAGCACGTTCGGGTCGTGGGTCTCATCAAGAAGGGGTTTCATATCTGATGTTTCAGAGCAGATGCATAGACTGTAAGCCGTCAATTGGCTCAGTGAATGAGCACGATCCGAACGAAACCGCGAAATCGCGGCGCGTGGCGGCTATTTCGCTGCGAGTGAGCCGATGCCGGAGCCAGATGACTTCATCCGCATCGAAGCGGAACGCTTCCGGGGATTGTTCTTCGAGTAACTGGACAGCCAGTTTCCGGTCCATTCCAGCGCGCAAGAACGCAGCTGCCAGAAAGACGTTGAGAAAACCGTGCATGATTCCGGAAGCGCTTTCGGGTTGATAGGTGAACCGATGCACCGAGCGCAGCGGATGGTGCAATCCTGCGGTCGCCTTGAAAGGCACGCTGGCTGCCGCGCACAAGCGAATGAACTCGATCACGCTCTCGGAAGTGGGAAACCTATCGGCCGTCTCGCCGCCGGTGCGGATCTTGGCTCTGCATCCGCACGCGGCAGTGGCAGCAATGCACTCGGCGGAACTGGAGAGCGGCACTTCGAAATAGGCGGTGAGTTCTGTCGGGATGATCTCTGACAGCCCCGAGATCTCTCGGGCATTCGCGACCTTCGCTTCAACGGATTCGATGGCAGCCCGTCTACCGACCGCGCAATGGTTCATTTGCGTATTGAAGTTGCGAATGAGAGTCACATCCGCCGCCGGATCGTTACTCAGGAGAACCGATAGGCGCCAGCGCGCAAGTTCGGGCCCCGAGGAAGGCAATCCGGCAAGCTGTTCTTGGAACCCCGCGAGACGCGAGATCGGAACGATAAAGCGCCCTAGAATCCAGCTCCATTCCGATTGCGAATATGCTTCGTAGTTCGCGACCGTCGGCGCCATGGCCAACGATGCGGGAGGGAACAGTCCGGCATAGTCGATCAGGTCGCGCAGCAACTCAGCGGCTGCATTGTTCGCGTCCGCTTGATCTCCCGCCTGATCTCGCATTTTCGGCGCTGCAAAAAGCATAGGTCCTTCGCTCCGGTCAGAATGACAAGTCACATGAGACAGTTCAAACCCATGCCACGAATGCAGGGGGACACAGCGACAACTGCCGCTACTTCGTGAACTTCTTGCGTAATCCCTGCCAAACCTCGAAGTACTGATGATCGAGTTGCGAAGCTTCCAGAGCAAATTTCGTCGGCTGGCAGACGAAGCGGGTCTCGAACATGAAAGCCAATGTGTCAGCCAGGTAGACCGGCTTCAGTTCGGCGTTGCTCGCCTTCTCGAATGTTTCGGAATCGGGGCCATGACCAGCCATACAATTGTGCAGGCTGGAGCCTCCGGGAACGAAGCCCTCGGCTTTGGCGTCGTATTCGCCATGGATGAGGCCCATGAACTCGTTCATGAAGTTGCGATGAAACCACGGCGGACGAAACGTATGCTCGGAAACCATCCAGCGCGGCGGAAAGATGACGAAGTC
>PMSZ01000388.1 GCA_003168235.1 Acidobacteriaceae bacterium | reverse complement strand
CCGAAACGTCCGGACCGTTGCGATAAGTCTGGGAGCACTTAGCGCATTTCGCGGCCGTCGCTACTTGCCAGGAGGGAATCACGATTTTGTCGGGGCTGATGCCGCCGCCGCCGCTGGACCAAGCGGTTTCTGAAGCCCAGGTGCCGCCCGGACCGGTGGTGCTCAGGTCGGTTCCGCCGACGCAGGTGACATAATCGGCCTCCGCGGGCCACGAATAGCCACCGGATGCCCATTTAGCATCGTCGCCGGCCGCATTGAAGTAATTCTGACCCTGCGCGGCGAATTCCTCGAAGTAGGGGTCGTCAGTAGTAGGATCCGCGGGAGTCCACAGCCACGAAGCGCTGAGGGACGCCACCAGGGGTACGTAGGTGGCCATCCCGTTCAGGATGCCGGCATCGTCCAACGGGCTGCTTGCCCCGACGAACATCACTAGGCTAGACAGGCCAGGGGCCATGCCGATCGCCTGAGTCATGTCGATGGTCTGTTCGGTGTCGTCGCAACCGTCCTTGGCGAGGCAACTGGTGCTGGTCCCGTCTACGGAGAAGAGGGTGATCGGCACGTTGTTGGTTTGCTTGGCGTTCTTGAAATAGGTGGTCAGATCGGTTAAATCGGTGCCGTAGTATTCAAGCAATCCGAGCGACTGGCCGGTGCCGGTGAGGGAGCCGCCATAATAGGCTGCTCGCATATCGCTGCCGAGAAACGAGGCCCCGGGACCGGATCCGGTCGTAGCATTCGACTTCGCCTGGGCATTGTTGCGGACGAACATCGCGCGCGGGATCGAGTAGTTGTCCAGGCCTGAGATGTGCCAGAGCTGGAACGGCAGGTCAACCGTTGGCTCCCGATCGGGAGAATAGAAAGTGCGGTTTTCCGTCGGGTGCTGGTAGACGCCGATGGTCACGTGGAAAGCACTCTCTATGTTCCCCACGGTGCCGGTGACACTCACGTTCATCCGGTTGGCGGATTTACCCACCACTCTCAATCCGTTCGCTTTCGCGAATTGAATCACGGCGTCGTAGTCTTCCTGGTTGGGACCAAATCTCGCCGTGAATTCCTCCACGGTAAGAAAGTTTCGGTACTCGGGGCTGGAGGGATCGTAGAGTTCCTGGAGAAACTTCTCCAGTTCGGGCTGATTGCGCAGCGGCAGAACAATTTCAAGTTGCATGGACTGTGAAGCAGGCAGCCGTCCTACAAGTTGGGCTTGGCCATTGAGAGTTGCTTCGCGCACATGGCGCGTCATGAGGGACTGCGCTTGAACTTGGGAGACGGCACACACGACTGACAGCATCGCGACGACCACGGGCAAGAATGCACTTCGTCTTCGAATCATGACTTCTCCTTAAGATTCTCCGTTATCCGGAATTTGCGTTTTCAGTCACTCCCGCGGCACCGTGATTGGCGCCGCCAGGGTCCCCCTTCTTGACTGCGAAAGCGGCATCCACTCTACAACGATTTCGTGTGCGCGCGTAAGTGGATTCTTATTCCTTTCGGTATCTGTAAAATACAAAGTTCACCCGATAGACGGCACAAATCCACGAGCGCATACTCTACATCGGCTTATTTGCGCTTTTCACGCAAGTCAGTAACTCGGATAGTGATTAAGGATAGGGATTAAGTAATTGGCTGGCCTAACCGGTTATTTTATGGCTGGGGCCGGATTATCGCTGATTATTGCTGGGGAACGTTATTTGTCGGTGGCGTTTGTTTCGCACTAGCCTTTGGATCCGCCGTTGCTCCGGCAGGGCTCGGCATCGTCATTGCGCTTTCGGGGTTAAGCAGGTGGTCGTGGCTCGGGCCTAATCCAAGTTTGATCAGTGCGCGCGAATCGGGAATCTGCTTCGACTGCCATCCCTGATCTGCCTGGTAACGCTGCATCGCGGCCTGCGTGGCGCTGTCCCACGCCCCGGAGGGCTCGCCTTGCATGTAGTGCTCGCGGATGAGCGCCGTCTGAATCTCGCGAGCGCGACCTGAGTCAATCACCTGCTGGCCACGCTTCTTCCCGACTTGCTTGGAGCCCTTCTTACCGTACGAACTCTTCTTCCGCGCCGAAGTAGTCCTGTGGATTGAAGTGTGCGCGGCGGCGGCGTGTGTGCCCGAGGATGGCTTAGCTGCGGATGACTTAGATGGGGATGACTTGGTCGAAGATGACTTGGTTTTGGCAGCGGAGGAGGTTGGGGTTTGGGTCGGCTTCGTTGCCGTCGTCGACGCGTTCGTCTGCGCGAGCGCGACCCCGGACATGGCGAAGCAGACCAGTCCGCAAAGACCTGCGCGGCACCATCGAATTGTATCTGCTCGATACATCGTCGATCTTAATTCCAACCCCTGAGTTCACATCCCCACAAAAAAGCGGCGAGACCGGCTGCCTCTATCCTCTCTGAAAATGAGGACCGAGCGCCAGTCTCGCCGGATTGTATATCAGTTACGGAAGTGTACCCGCCAGGAAGATGGTTCCATCCTGCGCCCTCGAGCCTCGCTGCCGCACCAGGAACACTACATCCTGCCCGCTCTTCAGCGAAGACTCGATCTTGGAAAAGTCTTCCGCATTGTTTACCGGTTGTTTGTTGACTTCCAGAATCACGTCGCCACGATTCAAGCCAACGTCTTCGGCGAACGATTGTTGTTTCACGTCCGATACCACCACGCCTTTGCCGGCGGCAATGCCGAGCCGGTCGGCGAGATCTGAAGTGACGCTGCGGACGGTAAGCCCGAACTTGCTGGCCTTTGGCGCTTCCGCTTCCTGCCCTTCGTCTTCGTCGCCGAGACGAGCAGCAAAGAGCTTCGAGCGATCGGCTATCGTAACCGTTGTCTCCTGCTTCTTGGCGTTGCGCACGAAAGCGAGCTTCGCCTTCGAACCGGGCTTGCGGGAAGCGATGTCGGCTACCAGATCGTCGCCGCTCTTCACGTCTCTACCGTCGACCGCGGTGATGGTGTCGCCGACCTTCAGGCCCGCTTCTTCAGCCGGACTACCCGACACCACCGTCGATACCGTCACGCCCGATCCGTAGATGCGCGCAATCGCCGGATTCGGCTGGCCGGAGAACTCAATGCCGATGGAGCCCCGTGCGACCCTATGCTCGGGCCCGATCAGTTGGTTGTAAACCTGCGCCACGGTGTTCGAAGGCATGGCAAATCCCACGCCCGCGTACGAACTGGTTTCGGTAAGAATCGCCGTGTTGATGCCGATCACTTCGCCCGCCATGTTCACCAGCGGTCCGCCGGAATTGCCCGGGTTGATGGCCGCATCGGTCTGTATAAAGGACTGGAATTGCTTGTTGGGAACGATGTTGCGTCCCTTGGCAGACACGATGCCTGCGGTCACAGTTTCCTGCAGTCCGAACGGACTACCGATCGCGAGCACCCAGTCGCCAACCTCCATACCATCGGAGTTGCCCAGCTTCGCAGCCGGCAGCGGTTTGTCGAAATCGATCTTGATCACCGCCAGGTCCGTCTCCGAATCGGTGCCGATCACTTTGGCATCATGGCCGGGCGAAGCGGGATTTTCATCCTGCAGTTTCACGCGAATGCGGTCCGCTTTTTCGACCACGTGCCGATTGGTGACAATGTATCCCTTGGAATCGACAATCACACCCGAACCAAGCGAATGCTGGCGGATGGTACCCGGATCCTGCCCACCCTGGCCGCCAAAGAACTTGTCAAAGAAATCCTGGAAGGGGGAGTCGTCCTCGCCACCCTGATCGTCCTGATCGGGATCGGGACGCACGGAGCGCCCGCGACGATGCGGGTTCTTGATGGTCGACTCCGTATTGATGTTCACCACGCTCGGCTCAAGCTGCTTGGAGATCTGCGCGAAGGCGTTCGAGAGTTGCTGCGGCGCCGGAATCGTCAGCGGGGTCGCGTCGGATGATTTCTGCCCTTCCTTGCCTTTCACTCCATAGGAAATGACCGTGCCTATAAGAATGCCGACGGCGAGCGTTGCCAGAATCGTCAGGGTGTAGGCCCAGCGGTTGGCCCTGAAACGGGCCAAAAAAGCGCTTTCGCGCGAATCCATTTTTTCCTCCTGAACTTAACCCCTAATTATACCTTTGCCTTGGGGCGGGCAAGACAGCCTGATGGTTAGACGCACAAAACATGATTTGCGTTTCGGTTCATTTCAGTGGAAAGGGGATTGTGCGTTTTTGCTGCGTGCTGCTTCAGAATAAAGACGTTCGGCTATAATCTGGCGGCCATCAGCGCGAGAAATACTCCTGTGTAGCCGGCGACCACGAGCAGAACGCAGAGCGCTCCGAAGTTCAGGACGTTGAAAAGTCCCCAGGGTCTCTGAACCGCGCCCAGAGCGAGTTTCCACAATCCCAGGCTGCCGACCAGCGCGCATAGAAGCACGACAACGATCCCCAGCGCCCGTCCATAAGCAATCTGCGGGAAAACGATCAGGAAAGTGACGGATGGTAGAAACAACAGCGCCGGAACAACCGCCAGTGGAGCACCAATCAGAAACGCGCGTTCTCGCTCTCNNTGCTACTTCGCCTCGTACACGGTCTTGCCGCCGACCACGGTGCGCAGAACTTTCGTCTCCAGGATCTTCGGCGGCGGCGCGGCGGTGATGTCGGTATCGAGGACAACGAAGTCGGCCAGCATTCCTGGCTCCAGCTTGCCTTTTTGCTTCTCTGCGAATTCGGCAAACGCCGAGCCGGTCGTGTAGGCTGCGATAGCCTGCTCGATATTCAGTTTCTCCGCGGGATAGTAGGTCTTCTTTCCATCCTCACTCATGCGTGTGACCGCCGCGTAGAGTCCGCGAAACGGTGTGACCGACTCGACGGGATAATCCGTGCCGAAAGCTAGCGTCACTCCATGGTGCAAGAAATCGGCCCATGCGTAGGAATCCTCAGCGCGTTTTGCGCCAAGGCGCGACTCGGCCCAGTACATATCCGTGAGCAAGTGGCTCGGCTGCATCGAGGCGATCACTTTGAGTTCTTTGAAGCGCACAATCTGCTGCGGCGTGGTGACCTGCGCGTGCTCCACGCGAAGCCGGTAATCGGACCCGCCGTCGGCCGCTTTTACCTTCGCTGCTTTCGCCGCTTTCTCGGCATCGGCGAACGCATCCAGCGCCATCTGGACTCCTTTGTCACCGATGGCGTGGAAGCCGATCTGATACCCGGCGAGAACGCGTTCTTTGGTCATGGCATTCAGCTTGTCCACTTCGTATTGCGGCAGACCGCTGTTGCCGGGATCGTCGCTGTAGGGCGCAAGAAGCGCGGCGGTCTTCGAGCCGAGCGAACCATCCATGAAGCCCTTCAGCATTCCCGTGTGCAGCATGGTGTCGGACGCAGGGTGCGAGTTGCGTTCGTTGTTCAGCGTCTCCATCGGATCATCGAACGTGAGCCACTCGGAAATCCTGGCCGTCAACTTTCCCTCGCGCTCCAGATCTTCGTAAATCAGAAAGTCGTCCCACTGCGAAAAGTCTTGCGCGGAGGTGACGCCGTGGCTCGCCAGATCGGCCAGCGCCAGTTCAATGGCTTGCCGCCGCTTCTCGTGCGTAGGCTTCGGGACTACCGCAAATATCAGGCCTTGCGCTTTTTCGCGCAGAATGCCGTTGGGCGTGCCGCTCTCGTCGCGATCGATCCTGCCACCGTCCGGATCGCGGCTGGCCAGGGTCACACTGGCCAGTTGCAAGGCGAGCGTGTTGGCCACGCCAATGTGTCCATCGACGCGTGCGAGATACACCGGATGTTTACCGCTGACCTCATCCAGGTCCCAGCGCGTGGGCAGAACCTTGACTGGCCACTTGGTCTCGTCCCAGCCTTCGCCGAGCACCCAGTCTCCGGGCTCGGCGGCTTCACACTTGGCGCGCAGGCGGTCACGGAACTCATCCAGCGACTTGGCGCCCACTTCGTTGACTCCCATTTTTTCCATGCCGCCGCTGGCGAGGTGCATGTGGGCGTCGTTGAATCCGGGCATAGCGAAGTGCCCGCCCAGATCG
>PMSZ01000255.1 GCA_003168235.1 Acidobacteriaceae bacterium | reverse complement strand
TGCGAAACACCGAAGCTTCTTGTGGAAGGTAGCTGATGCCGAACTGGCGCGCCCGTAAGTACATGGGAACGCTGGTGATATCTTCGTCGTCGTAGAGTACTCGGCCGGTGTCGGGAGGCACCAGACCTACGATGGCATAGAAGGTAGTAGTTTTTCCGGCGCCGTTCGGACCGAGAAGGCCGACCACTTCGCCCTGCAGAACCTGAAGACTCACTCCGTTGACCACGTGCCGACGACGATAGGACTTTCCAATTTCGTCGGTGGACAACGTATGCATTTATCGTGCCACTTGTGTCCGCGTGACGGCGGGCGATTTTTCTCTTCCTTCCACGAGCACCCTATCATCGCGTCTGTAGAAAGTCAACGAATCGCCGGTGGTTTTGCCCCGTTCGGCATCAAAAATGCTAGGCGGATCGTTCGACCCGCCCGTCAGCACATATTTGTCATCTGCCGATGTGTAGACCAGCCGCTCACCCGTCGCATGCCGAGTCGGTTGCACGATCACAACATGCTTCTCGGTGATGATCCGGTCGATTTGGCCGGGCGCGGCCGAGTTGGTCTTCCCTGCCTTTTGACTCCGAGGCAGCAAGAATACCGTCATCCGATCCCCCGTCATCGTCGCGTCAGTCTGCCTCGCCGTCACCCCGCCATCGAAAAATGCCTCCCGTTCCGCATCGGTGTATTTCATGCGCTCGGAGGTAACTCTCACCGGCGTCGCGTTCCCGGCCTTATCCACCTGCACCAGCACCGTCGAAACCGGTTGCGATACTGTTCCCTTCGGATCGCCGTAGGCGAATAGCGATCGATGGTCGCGGTCGAACTCCAGCGTCGGAGCTTCCACGATGTTCGCGTCCTGCCACAACCGCGCATCGCCCGTGTATACCGCGATCGACGATGCCCGGTGCGCCGTCATGCTGCGACTGGTCACGTGGATCGGGTCGGACGAGGCGAGCAGTGCGCCATCCGGTTGCGCCTTCAGATCGTTGTACGTGCTCTTGACGTTCCCCTCAGCCGCGGCGTCGCCCGTCGCCCGATTCATCCGCACCGTCTTCGCCGTCGTCATCATCCCGCCATCCACCACCCGAGGCGATCCCGTCAGCACCACCATTTCATCCACCGTCGTGTATTCTCCGCGCTGCGCCCAAGCCTTTTGTGTGCCGTCGACGTAGGTGAACTCACCGGTCTGTGTGATCGACTGCACACCGCCCTCAGGCAGAAAGGCGACATCCAGCAACCGGCTGGTCGAGATTCGATCCGACGCCGCTCGATCTAAAGACATTCGATCCGACGAGATGCGATTCGGCCCCGCCGTGCTTGATCCCGGCTTCATTGCTATCCTGTTGTTCGCCTCATTCTTGCCGGCATCAATCAGGCTGCTCACAATCTTCGCGTCCGGCTCTCCATGCAGCGTCGAGAGCCGATTTTTCTCCGTGAATTTCGCCGTGAATTTGCCCGCCGTAACCACCGTTTCTTGATTCGATCCCGGCTGCGTGATCACGATCTGCGGAGGTCCGCTGGTCTCGGCATTCTCCAGCAGGCGGCCGTCTTTCACCAGGAAGTCCATCACCGGCGCAGTCATCTCGACGTCTTGACCCTGCTCCTGGCCAGCGGATCCTCCCTTCACGCCTGATGGCATCGTCGCCTGCGGCTTACCCATCGGCTTACCTGTCGATGATGCCATCAGACTCCCGCTCCGGCTGTTCTTCTGCGTCAATCGCACGCCGTCTTCGGCGTGGATCGTCCGCAGCACCTGCTCACCGGAAAAATGCAAGGTCGCCCGTCCAGCAGCGGCGTCCGCAGGTTCTGAGGCTTCAGCTCGCGCTCCTTCGTCTTGAATCTTTTCCGAATGCATCTGCACGTTCCCGGTGAGAATGGCCATCGTCAGCAGGTTCCGCGTTCCCGTCAAAAATAACTCTGCCCGGTCCGACCGCTCACGTGTCACCGAAGTTCCATTCGCGCTAGACTTTCCGAGGCTAGACGTTCCGAGGTTAGACGTCGTCGGGCTAGACGTTACGAGATTAGTCGTCGTCATACTGGCCGTCTTCAAATTCGAAGTCTTCGACTTGGAGGCAGCCTGTCCGCGAACCTCGGTCTTCACGTTGCCCTCAGCCAAAACGCGCTCAACCGTATTGTCCTCACGCAGAAAAAACGTTGCCTGGTCAGACCATGCTTGCTCCCGCTCCCTCGTCATGCGTACGGTCGTCAGAAAAACCTGGTGCGGCTGCTTGGTGATCACGCCGTGGTTCGCCTCCAGATGCACCGGTTGCGGCCGGTTTATTGTCAATTCGACCGCCGACAGCAGGTTCATCGTTCCCGTCTTGGCCACATACTGCATGCCCACCGCCGAGCCCGATGCCTGCGGCGTCTGAAAAATCACCTTCCCCGTGGCCGACGCGTCCCCCGTATTCTTGTTAAATACAAGGTCGTCGGTTTCGAGGTGAAGCGGGGTCTTGATCTGCGCCGGCGGCGACTGGTCCGGATGCCGAATGCCCTCCGGATTAGTTTGCAGATCGATCAGAACCCGCCCCTTGCCTTTCACATTGCCCGATCCGGGGTCGTACTCGAATTCGTCGCCGGCAATGCGGTCGAAGCGGCTGGCGTCCTTGCCATAGATGACGATCTTGACGTTGTGCAGGTCGGAGCGTCCACCCTCTTTGAACTGGACCGCTTTCGAAGCACTCACCGTAAACTGCGTGCGGCCATCGGTCGACTTCGAGATGGAAAATCCTTCGGCGGTCTGTTGAATTTCCACGCCAAGTTTGGCGGGCACCGCTCGGACCATCTTGCGCAGGCTGTATTGCGCGTAAAAATACATTCCCGCGACCGTCGCCACCATGAGGACCGCGCCCAAGGCAAACCAGACGCTCAGCCGTGAAACCCTGACAGACATGGCTTTAGTCTAAAGGAAAGCGGGGGAAGATTATTGCAGAGGTCAGATTGCAGAGGTAAGAACCAGAGATCTCAGAACTTGAGGGCTTGAACCTCTGCAATCTGACCTCTAACCTCTGCCCTCGCTACCCTCGCCGCACCAGCGTCCCGGCCAGCAGATCGTGCAATCCCTGCTTGCGTTGCGTCAGCCCAACCATGATGAAACCGATGCACAGCACCATTCCGGAAAGTATCTTGGCGAAATGTCTCCCCGTCGCGCGGCCAAAAGAGATTCTGTTGCCATAAAGATCCGTAACCTTCATCCCCAGGATCATCTTGCCAAGCGTGGCCTGATACGACGAGCTCTCCATAAGAGCCTCGTACAACCAGCCGCCTAACAGTACCAGCATGATCGTGACACCACCGCCCAGGATCGCAAGGCCTGCGTGCGGTAGACCCGTCATCATCCCCGCCATCCCCAGACCGCCAAGAATCAAGGCCACCGGCGCAGCCACCACGCGCACGATAACCGCGTCAATGAGCGCCGCAAGTACCCGAATCCAGAATCCGCCATACCCTACGGCCTGCGCAGCCGGTGGATAGGAACTGGCTGAGACAGCATAAGAAGGCATTGGATTAAATGGCCCCTGCGCGGCAGCCGGCGAACCGGGCGCCAAGTTTGTCGGCGCTCCGCACCGACTACAAAACTGCGCGCCGGCGGTATTCTGCGCTCCGCACTTGTTGCAGAAGAAGTTTTCGCTCATGACCCGGCACCATCCGGCACTATAAAGATGGTCTGGACTCTTGTCAAAGAGAGACTAAACACAGAAGTGAACGGCGGGAGCCAGCCCCGCCTGCCCGGCCAGCGCTCTATTTCGCCCGGACTACGTCCCGCAACGTCAGCTCCAACCCACCAAACTCAGGATGGTCGTTCATCCCCAGCGAGTACGCGATGTCCAGCCGGTCTCCAGCCAGCAACTGCAATTTGTCGCAGGATTCCTTCAATCCCCATCCCATCGCCTTGAACGCAACATTGTCGCGCCAGGACGCCGCCGACGCCGTTGACGATGACGCCGACGATGATGATGACGACGACGCGGCCACCGTGGCTCCCGTCTCCCGGCTTCGTTTTGGAATCGCCGCCGCGTCCGGATGGCACCGCGGCGTGAAATCCGCTACCGTCTCCGACATCGCCACCGTGCCATTGAAAGCCGGCGCCACTCGCAGCCGTACATGCTTGTCTTTCACCGCCTGCGGAGGCGCCATCAACCGCACCGCCCGCGCCGCGAACACCGGCTCCCGATTGTCCATCCCAAACGGCTCCAGCAAAAGCAGCGCCTGATAGAGTTCCGGCGTCACTTCGCCCAACGGCAGTTCCCGATCAACCTCCAGTTGCGGTTCGAAATCTGCCGGAGTAAGCCGCGCCCGCGCATAACCATCCAGATGTTCACGCAGCTTTTCCACGTTCGCGCTCGGCAAAGCAAAGCCCACCGCATGAGCGTGTCCCCCGTAGCGCGAAAAAAGTTCCGCACAGGACTCAATGGCGTCCAGCAAATGGAATGCCGGAATCGATCTCCCCGACCCGTGCGCCTCGCCACCCTCCCGAGAAATCACCAGCGCCGGCCGCCCGTGCCGTTCCACCACCCGCGACGCCGTAATCCCAATCACGCCCCGATGCCAGCCCTCCCCATCCAGCACCACGCAATACGCTTCGCGCAGCGCCGGTTCTTCCTCCAGCCGATGAAAAATGCTGTCCATGATCCGCCGTTCTTCTTCTTGCCGTTCGGCGTTCAGTTGGTCGAGACGGCCCGCGATCCTGCGAGCGCGTTCCATGTCTTTCTCATTGAAAAGATCGACCACATCCCTCGCCACATCCATGCGTCCAGCAGCGTTCAGTCGTGGCGCAACCCGGAAGGCAACTTCGCTCGCGGAAAGCGCCCGCCCGTCGCCCAATTTCGCCACCTCCAGCAGTGCCTTCAGCCCCACATTCACCGGACGGCGCAACCCTTGCAATCCCAGCTTCGCAAACACCCGGTTCTCACCCAGCAGAGGAACTGCATCGGCGATGGTCGCAATCGCCACCACTTTCATGAATGACATCAGCAGCCGCGACTGGTCTTTCGCCTCCAGCCGCCGCTGCATCAATCCCTGCGCCAGTTTGAAAGCCACCCCCGCGCCGCACAAGTATTTGCACGGATAATCGCATCCCTTTTGATTTGGATTAATAACCACCAGCGCCTGCGGCACGCCGTCCGTTCCCGGCAAGTGATGGTCGGTAACGATCAGATCGACTCCCGTGCGCCGTGCCGTTTCCGCGGCGGCAAATGCGCGGATGCCGGTATCTACGCTGATGATCAGCCGCACTCCCTCGGCTGCGGCCCGCTCGATCACCTCGTCGCGCATGCCATAGCCTTCGCGAATGCGATGCGGAACGTGAAAGTCCGCCGTCCCGCCGCAAAGTTCGATCGCCGTCTTCAGAATGACAATCGCCGTCGTGCCATCGACGTCATAGTCGCCGTAAATCAGAATTTTTTCTTTGCGTTCCAGCGCCGCTTCCAGCCGATCCAAAGCCGCTTTCATTCCGCTCATGCGCAATGGATCGTGAAGATCCTCTAGAGCAGGCGAAAGAAAACGCGCAGCCGCTTCCGGTTCGTCGATTCCCCGGCTGACCAGCAGATCGGCTAGAACGGGCATGGCCGCAGCAGGTATTTTCAACTTGGAATCCCGCAGCGCCACCCCCAGCATCCCGGCTTTCGGAGAATTCAACGGATTGGCGATCCAACGCATGAGTAACCCACCGGCGAGGAACCAGCTTAACAGCCCCGAAAAGCTTCCTGCGCGACCCGATTCACGAAAGACCCGCGATTGCCGATGGAAGAGGACAGGAAAACGCCATGCCCCCCGGAACCATGACCTCCGCCACAATGACGACTGCAACGACGACCACAGCAACAACGGCAGTTGACTCGACCGCCGCAGGAACGATCCCCTCCAATGCCGCACCGGCGAAGCAGTTCACCTTTGACCCGCAGGCCCTTACACCGTTCCCCGCCATCGCATTGAAGGCGCTCAAACTGATGGCCGGTACGGACACGTCTTTGTTGGATCTCTGCAATCTCATCCGCTCCGATCCCGCCTTCTCGACCGAAATCCTCAAGATCGCCAATTCCCCCCTCGTCGCCTTTTCCAGAAACGTCACCAACGTAATGCAGGCATCCATGCTGCTCGGCTTCCAGCGCCTCCGGAACTTGGTCATCACCATCGGCCTGAAGGCGTATCTCAAGGGTTCGTCCACGCCGGTAATGAGGTTGTGTTGGCGCCACAGCGTCGCTTGTGCCCTCATCGCCGAGCGCAGCGCCAACTGGAGTTTGCTCGACAAAGACTTTGCCTATACAGCCGGCATTCTGAATGACATCGGCAGGATAGCACTAGC
>PMSZ01000086.1 GCA_003168235.1 Acidobacteriaceae bacterium | reverse complement strand
GCTGGGGGAAAAGCAGTCGTATTTGTGGGCGATCACTCCGCGGAAGACCAGCTTGTTTGAATTGCCTGCCGGCAATGTGATCGACGATTTGGTGCGACGGTATAGCGAAGCGCTCAAGGTGCAGGACGTTCTAGCGTCGACCGACGAGAGTGGACAAGCCCTGTATCAGATGCTGATTGGGCCGGCGCGCGAGTTGGTGAAGAAGGACGCCAAGATTTTTGTCATCCCCGACGCCGGTCTGAATAATCTCAATTTCGAAACGCTGCTGGTTTCGAACGCGCATGCGCCGGAACCGAAGGTGCACTTTTGGATCGAAGATGTAACGATTGAAAATGCGAGCTCGTTGCGAGTGCTGGCGGCGGTGCGCACGAGGAACGAGAAACGCGAGCGCAGCCTGCTTCTGGTTGGCGACAGCGTCGCTCCGAACGATGAATATCGCGAACTGCCGCAGGCGGCAGCGCAAATGAAAAGCGTTGCCCGGCATTTCTCTACCAGGAACCAAAAGATACTTACACGGGAGCGGGCGACGCCGTCTGCGTATCTGGCCAGCAGCCCAGAGAAATTTTCCTATATTCATTTTGTCGCACACGGAACTGCCAGCCGGGTGAGTCCGCTCGATTCCGCGATTGTACTGTCGAAAGATAGCGCACAAGATGACTCCTTCAAGCTCTATGCCCGCGTCATCAAAGACCAAAAGTTACGGGCCGACCTGGTCACAATCTCGGCTTGTTACAGCGCCGGCGAGCGCGCGTACTCGGGCGAGGGCCTGGTCGGGCTTTCGTGGGCCTTCCTTGCAGCCGGCGCCCACAACGTGGTGGCGGCTTTGTGGGACGTGTCGGACGATTCCACGGCGAAACTCATGGACGAGTTTTACGATGAGCTTGCTCAGGGAGCTAGCGCGGATTCGGCTCTGCGCACTGCCAAACTGTCATTGCTTCGCAGCAAGGAATTCCACGATCCTTTTTACTGGGCACCCTTCCAACTCTATGCCCGGTTGGCCTGAGGAGCTCCGTTACCTCGCTCACGCTGTGGCACTACGTTCAAATCCGTAAAGCATGAGACTTCACCCAGTCCAGAAACGGGGCTTCCTGGAAACTGGGCTGACTCGGCACTCGACGGCACCGTGCTTCCCCAAGACTCCCGTATTCCGGTTACTGGAGCTCATAAGCCCTAGCGCGACTCCCCACCAAACCCTGGGAACAACCGGCTCTGGAGAACGCCCTGGAAAATTTCGGCGCTCGCAAGCGTGACCGACGAAACGAATCTCGAAGTCCCCGCACTATCTCCTCAAGAGTGGCTTCGGTGGCCCGAACAACGGCACGACGTAAGGAGACAATATGGCGGAACTAAAAGCATGCTGCGCACCGGCCTCTTTCGCCAGCGCTGACGGTCGAACGCCACCTTTCTGTCATGCAAGCGAAACCGCTAACCCTTGCAAAAACGGCGCACGTTCCCAACCAAAGCTGTAATCCACCCCTTCCGAATAGTGAGCTAACTCGGTAAGTGCTTCTGCCTGACCAATTGCTCGACAATACAAACAAGCTCGAAAATGTTCCGGGCTAGACGTCCTCTTGTAGGAAGTTTCCTGGCATCGGTATTGATAAACGCCCCTGTATTGACTGATCGCGTCACGTCGTCAGCTACAGGGACTAATGCGAGTTGCTCGACGTGGTTATGGAGTCTTCGCCGTTTCCATCGCAATGCTTCCGGTGCTGGCAAAGTCAAGTCGCTATCGCCACACCATCAGCCATGATCTTCCAAGCGGAGCCAGCGAAAAACAGGATAGGGATTGGCGAGAATATCGGGCCTTAGCAGATCCTGCAGACTCAGGCTTTCGATTTTGATCCCGTACATCGTGAGACCACGAAGTCCTTTGCTTCACCGGTGTTATGATTTTTGAGACCGTCTATGACATCGCTCACTCACGTAGTTCCTTCTCCCTCCCAGCAACAAACTTTGGCGTACGATCCGCTGCTCGACGACGTTGGATACATGACCTGCATGACCCTGGTGCTGCTGGGAAATTACGCGCAGACCGGGCATCTCGGTGGACCGCTCGCCTACACACCGTACAATGTTGCGACGCATTTGGTCGGTCCTGAAAACGGCGGACTCCGTTTCGATTACCGCCGCCCGAAGCATCCTTACTCCGACAAATTCATGCTCGCGGCGGGACACTCGATCCCCACGTGCTACGCGCTGTGGATGATCATGGGCCAAGCGCTGTATCGCAAGTATCAGCAGACCGGCGATCCGCGTTACCGCGTCGACCCGCACGTCGCGATGCTGCCGGTCGACGCGTTGGGATTCCGGCGCGGCGCGGGAGCGCTGAAGACGCTGCTGCACGAAACGGATTTGGAAGAGCATCCGCTGTTCGCGCAAGCGAAAGGCCGCGGCATTCGTGCGCTCGCGGGACATGCCGAAAGCACGGACGTCACCAATGACGTGAACGGCGGGCCCTCGGGCATCGGCATCGCGACGGCCGCGGGCAAGGCCGCGTTCTGGGATGTGGCGGGCGCGCCCGACTCGCCGAAAGTGATCGCGCTGGAAGGGGAATTCGCGCTCACTGAAGGTCACGCGCAGGAGTTGAAGACGCAGGCGCTCGCGCTGCAAGTGGGAAAGCGTTTGCGCGTGATGGTTTCCGACAACAACGCGGGCATCGACGATCGCCTGATTGGCGGCGTGATCGCCGCGCAGTTCGACGGCTACGATCTCGTGAATCAATGGACGTCGTATGGATGGAACGTCTTCACGCTCTCGAACGGCAACGATTACGGCGAAGTGGCTGCGGCGCTGAAAGCAATAGACGAAGTGGACCCGCACGACCGCCGCCCAATCGTCGCGATCGGCAAAACGACCAAGGGCTACTGGCCCGCAGCCGTCGGCGGAAAAATCCCCGGCTACAGCGGCGATCAATTGGTGAGTTACCCAAGCCATCCCTACGCGCTGAAGATGAACTCGGAATATTTTCTCGCGCTGGCGCAGACGTTCGAGAAGCGTTACGGCGTGGAGTTCGAAGGAATTCGCAAGGGCGCGGTCAGCAACAATCGCGAGCGATTGATCCAGTTTAAGACGAACATCGACGTGGTGATGTCGCTGCTCGGCCGCAACGGATTGGGCGATCGCCTCGCCGATCGCCTCGTGGAAATCGGCGACACTGTGCGCGACGACGTGAAGTTGCGCATCTCAGCCTCGAGTGATCCGTTCCTCGACGATCGCCTGCGCGTCGCGTCGCTACCCGAAGACCCGCAGAAGGTCTCGATTCGCAATGCGATTTCCGGCGCGGAGAAGCAAGTGAGCATTGCGCTGTTCAAGAAGCCGGGCGAGATCGCCGGAGCGCGTCGTGCGATTTCCGAAATCCTCAAGTGGATGAATTACGTCACTGAAGGGCGATTCTTCACTGTGGCCGCCGACCTCTCGGAGTCGATCAACGTGGAGCACGGCAGTTTGTGGGGACACTACAGTCCCACGGACAATCCGCTGGGCACGCGCCTGAAGGCGTCCATACAAGAAGCGGGCAATGTTTCCACCGCCATCGGGCTGGTGAGTCAAAGCGCTTCCGTCGATCCCGAAAAATTCGCCGGCGTTTGGGCTTTGAGTGGCACCTACGGAGCGTTCACCCCGCTGATGTACACTCCGGCGCGTGTCTGGAGTCAACAACATCAGGACAGCAAATTCCGCGTCGGCGTGCTGCATATTCTCGCCGCGCATTCCGGTCCTGAAACCGCGGCTGATGCGCGCACCCACTTCGGCGTCTTCGCGCCGCAAGTGTGGAAGCTGTTCCCACAGGGTCAGGTGATCAACTTGAGCTTTTGGGATTACAACGATGTCGCGCCCGGCTATTTCGCGGCGGCGGAAATCGCAGCGCGCGATCCGCGCGTGGGCATCATCACGCTGGAAGTGGCGCGTCCCGACTTCGCGGCCGCGGACCGCAGCCATTTCGCCGACTCCGATCTGCGTGCCGCGGCAAAAGGCCTGTACGTGATCCGCGATTTCGCGCCGGGCAAGCCGCGCCACGGTTACGTGATCGCGCAAGGATCGAGTTCCACTGTGAATCTCGTGAAAGTGCTGCCGAAACTCGAAGCGGCCGCTGTGAACGTGAAGGTGATCGCGGCGATCAGCGAGGACTTGTTCGATCGCCAGTCGCAAGCGTATCGCGATTCCGTGCTGCCGCCCGAGGCTCGTTACGATTTGATGGTGGTATCAACGGGCACGCGACGCATGTGGCCGCTGCGCAACCTCGGTCCGTTGACGGACGAGTATTCACTCACGTCCGACTTCGACAATTCCTGGAGAACCGGCGGCCTCGAAGCGGAAGTGATCGCGGAAGCGCATCTCGATCCCGATTCGATTTTCGCAGGCGTGGAGCGATTCGCAAACGAACGCGAGCGCCGCATCAGCGATCAACGCAAAATGATCGGCTAGTCGAGTGGGCTGTCTGCGCTCGTACAGCGTTGAGTTCCGCCTCTTTCCGGTGTCTTTTTCGCGGCGGCGTCAGCAAAGTCCTTGCCTACCGACAGCCGAACTCGGTGAAGGCCATTGCGCCATTCCAGGTATTACGCCCCCTCGGGATGCGCTTCCTGTTTTCCATCGACGAGGACGTAATTGGGTTGGATCCGACCATTAGCCGCAAGAACAACTGCGAAGGCCGTTTTTGGTCTTCACCCTTTTGGTGAGATTGACTTGCCGGTTCACCTGGTTTTACCTCATTTAAGTATCACCAACGGTATCAAAGCATGTCAACCATAACAAAACAAAAGAACTGGCGGAGCGGGCAGTCTCGCGCTAACCCTTCTCCGCGAGAATTCCCTGCTAACAGGGAAAAATACAGGGAATTTGCGAAATTCTGCCCTCAAAATAACACACTTCTCTCTCTAAGATGCACATTTTGCTGGAGCAAGTGGTGCTTTCCCTCCAAAGCGGAACAGGGAATTAGCAGAGGAGGATCAGGGAATTAACAGGGTCGTATCAGGAATTAAATCGTTGAACAGCGAAGTATTGCAGAAGGGCGTTGCTCGAACGCAAATCTTGAGGAAACCCAAGCTGGCGTCGCTGCCCTGCCCAACTCAGTTGAATGTGCTTATAGAGATTCGCAAATTTCAGAGTGAGTGGCTGACGTCCTTCGAGGATCGCTTCTACAATGTCCGGCGCAAGAAAAGCGCAGCCGAGGACGTTGCGCACCCTACATCGACGCTCTTCTCGTCTTTGTCAACAGTGCGATTGCCGTGCATGGTGCGGTAGCTCTCCGCGGCGACTGCTCCGACCCGAAGTCGATGACCACGTAGTTGACCAACGCCGTCAGCGCGTTGCTTCCGCTTTGGCGAGTCGGACCGGCTCCGAGCTGCGGTGTCCATGGCGTGCACTTCATCTCTGCGGCCTGGGCCATTTCGATCGAAGTGTGCGTCGTAGAACGCGTCCGCCACGTCGAGAGGCGTTTCTTTCACCTTTAATCGCAGCGCTCGCTGAACCCCAGCATAAAGTTCCAGCAGATTTTCCCGAGGGCCGTTTCGCCTAACCGTTCTTGGATTACTCCGGATTGCCGACGATCCCGGGACTTGACTCGATTCGTCAACACAAGCGCGTTTATTGTTGCCTATGTGGTGAAACTTCCTACAAGCCGACTTCTGG
>PMSZ01000076.1 GCA_003168235.1 Acidobacteriaceae bacterium | reverse complement strand
CGAGGCCTCGGCAAAGGGACTCACTCGCCGACGCTAATCACCTGACGAAAAAGAGACGAAACGGCACAGGTGGTGAAAGGGCGACGACCGTAATAGAGCTCTATCGGCTTTTGGCAAGCGACAGGAGATGAGTTGAGTCCTCATAAACGCACTTGTGGCTATCGAATTGTCGACGTCTCTTGATTGGCCGGAAACGGGCTTGGAGGAGATCACGGTGATGTCCTCCGAGCCGACTTGTCAGCACTTACCGTAACGGCTGTTTGCTGTCGCTTCGGTGATGTTCCGCCACTAATAGGAACAATACTGAAGGAAAGCCCGTATCCTACAAGCATGGAGTCAACGAACCGCATGACGTGCCTGTTGACGGTTCTTCTTTTGCTGCTTCATATTCCCGCGCACGCGGAAGACGCCGCGGGAGACTGGGTTGGGCAGCTCAACGCAGGCTTCAAGGTCCGTATTCACATCGCGAGGTCGGGTTCCGCGTACACCGGCTATCTGACAAACCCCAGCGGCAATCGGACCGATTTGGATGAGGTCGTGTCCGATGGTTCGAACCTGCACTTCGCAGTCACCAAACTCAGTCTGAGGTATGACGGTGCCTGGAGTGCGGAGGAAAATGCATGGACGGGCAACATGACTTTCCAGCAGGTGTATCCGCTCACTCTCAAGCGTGCGATTGCGGCGGATCTCGCTCCCGCCGTTCACAAGCGGCCGCAGGAAGCGGCGATTGCCGCCGGCCCGCTGCCCTATCGTCAGAGAAATGTCGTATTCGACAACGCCGCGACGCCTAACCGCCTGGCTGGCACGCTCACGATACCGCAAGGTACCGGCCCCTTTCCAGCCATCGTGCTCGTTTCCGGTACAGGGCATAACACGCGAGACGAAGACGTCTGGGGCCACAAGGTTTTCGTCGTGCTTACGGACGCTCTAAGCCGCAGGGGCTTTGCCGTCCTGCGCTATGACAAACGCGGCGTCGGTGGCTCGACCGGTGACTTCGATTCCGCGACCACGGCAGACTTCGCCTCCGATGCGGAGGCTGCGATCACCTGGCTGCGCACCCAACCCGGCATCGATTCAAGCCATGTGGGCATTCTGGGCCACTCCGAAGGCGGAGTCATCGCGCCGATGGTAGCGGCGTCGGATAAGGATGTCGCGTTCGTCGTGATGATCGCTGGCCCAGCCTTACGCGGCGATAAGCTGTTCGTCCTGCAGTCCGCCATGACAGCGAAAGCGTACGGTGCGCCTGAGGACTACATCGCTCGCCGTAGGGTCTTCGACCAGAAGCTATACGCCGCGATCCTTGCGGCTCCGTCCGATGCATCTGCTCATAAGCCTGCCGAAGATATCGTCGCGGAAGGCGTCAAAGACAAGCTAGTAGATCAGAACGAAGCCAAAAGCCTGGCGCATGACGATACCACCGCCTGGTATCGGTCTTTCCTCGCCTATGACCCCGCCCTCACGCTCGGTCGGCTTACTGTGCCGGTGCTGGCAATTTACGGATCGCTGGATGTGCAGGTCCCCGCCGATGAAGATTCACTCGCGGCAATCGACGCGCTCAGGAACAATCCCGGAGCCATGGTTGTGGTGCTGCCAGGCAAGAATCATCTCATGCAGCAAGCCAGGACCGGTGGCCCGAACGAATACAACGAGATTGAAGAAACGATGTCGCTTTCAGCGCTGAACCTCATCGCGAATTGGGCTGCCGATCTCGCGGAAAAGAAGTGAGGAATGCAGCCTCGCCGGCCAAGGATGCAGAACAACTGCTTATCGCTACCGTGAAACGCGCTTGTGGTGACCAATCCGATCAGCTCCCGGTTTGTCGGCAACCAAGAAGTTTTCCAGAAACGGGCCTCGACGAAGGTGAATAGAAAACATCGCCCGAACACTGGTTTCTTGCAGCCGTCGTGGAAAAGGCGTGGGATTTGGAGGCGATAATCGTCACCTCGAACGGGGACGATTTTCTCCGCGAGACGCGAAGTTCCTCCGATCAACCAAGAGGAGAGACTGCCATGACCTGTTCGGGCTGGTCATCCTTCCTAATAAATGCGAGATACAGAAACGCACACTGGAGAGGTTGCGTCACGTCTAGTCTTTCGGGGAAAGAAGATAAGCTGGGACGAAGTTTGGCGTCAGAATCTCACTTGTGCCGTGCTTAAGAACCAGGCTGTTAGGCGGCGATCATGTGCCGCTTTGCCAGAGCCTCAATTTCAGGCTCAGTCACCGCTGAGAGGTCTGCGTTTTCGGTAGCGATTACCCGTCGAGAAATGTCGGGATGATGGGTCTTCAAGTATTCTTTCAAGAAGTCGGCGGCGTTGCTTTTTCCAGTGGCGTGACCGATGAGAACGATCTCATTCGCAGGAGTGATATCTTTCGCGATCTCCTCATAAAACGAATCCTCTTCGGGTACGCGCTCGCCGCGGTAGTGAGCTTCCTTTCGATGAATCAGATGATGATGGAAATGGAAAGGATCGTAAGGTTGCACCTTGTGTTCGTCTGCCGGACGACTTCCACCGAAATCTTGGTAAACATGGGCGGCGTGGTGGTCGATGACGACAATCATACGGCTGGGCTGGGAGGGTTGTTCTACCTGCGCACCTGATTTATGCACAGATGGTCCGGCTTCTTTCAAGAATTTACGCAGCCGCGAAACTTCCTCTATACCGAGATCATGCGTGTGCGGCTTCTTGAAAAAGACGCGTTGGTCGCCGACGCGGAAGACAAATTCGTCGTCTCCGTGCGGTTGGACCTCGCCCAGATGCTTGATCAGTTCGACGGCTTCGCTCCAACTTAGATTATGTGGCAGGTTGCCGCTGAGAAGATTCTGGTGCAGCGATTCGAGGTGCTTGCTCATCTCAGCAGTATAGTATTGCGCCGCTTGGTTGAGCCAATGCTTTCGTGAACCGCCTCACACAGCCCAAATAATCAGTGCGTAGTTATAATTCATTCCCGAGAGAATGCTATGCTCCGGCTCTTCGCTGCAACGTTTCTGCTCCTGACAATCGTCGTTCTGCACCGGGCGGCTGCGCAGAATGCCACGACAGGCCCTGCCCGCGAGCCCGCGTATGGGCCGGAGCTGGCCGCGAGGTTTCCGAAGCGGACGCGGACGCACTCAACGACGCACTTCAAAAACTGAATGCCGGCTCGCTCGTTGTGCCCGTCCCGGGACAGGTTGCCTGGCAGTGGGTTGAGAAGAGCAGCGGCGTCGCCCGGCTTCTTGGGAGGATCGTGCGGTCGGCGGTGAAGCTATTGACGTCCGAAGATATCGAGCGCGTAAAGCGGTGCGCGGCCGAGAAGTGTTGCTGGCTTTTTATGGATGGCAGCCGCAGCCGCAACCGACGATGGTGCGAAATGCGAACGTGCGGCAGCCAGCACAAAGCGAAAGCCTACTACAAGAGGAAGACAGTAGTCCGAAAGCATGGGGCGGCGGCGNNAACGAGCTTCACCGATTGAGCGAGCACCGCTCGCATACCTGCCGATTGCGAAAAGGGATCTGGCAATACCCGTCGTTGTAAGACTCGTCGATCCCTTCTCGGAGGAAAATTCCGGGGCCAATGGAAACTCCTGGTCAGCATGGTAGCGAACCGGCCAGACTATCGGCATCTTTATAATCGCCATCGACGATATTGATCCTCGATGCCGTCCTCATGGACCCACCCGAGTGTCGCTTTTCTCGGATCGACATAAGACCACAATCGATCTTGGAGCCAGTAGGTATTTCGTCCGCTCTAAAGGGATTCCGTCGTCTGAGAAATCATCAGGACTGGGCAAAGCGGTGTCCACGATTCTCTTCCACTCCTGTGCTGTTCCCTCCTGCACATTGAACTCTAACTCTTCCCAGTAGGCGTTGATCATGGCGTAGATGTCGTCGTCATCTTGAGAAGAGCCGTGCAGGCAGAATGCCAGGCTGTGCGAGTCGTCGGACAAATCGACCGTGGGGCCGACGCCGTACCAGGAAACATCCTCCCGCCAGAACCGGCTCCGGCTCAGCGAGGGATGA
>PMSZ01000194.1 GCA_003168235.1 Acidobacteriaceae bacterium | reverse complement strand
CCAGCAGCAGGATTCGACGCTGCGGTCGCGGTCGGCGCCTTCGGCATGCAGCAAAGACCAGCGTCCGGGAGCGTGACGCGGACGGCGGACTTTTCCTAACTTGCTTCCCAGACCATTACCCGTTGGAGATTGCTGCTTCGGCGTCACCAGCGCGCGCAGGTTTTCAAATCCGTCAGCGGTCACCAGACCAGCCGCAACCAGCTCCCAGAGCCCGGTTTCCACTTCGGCTTTGAGGCGGCCGGTGGCACGAACCATGTCGGGGAAGAACAGAGCTCCGCGCTGCTTCAACAATTCAAGCAACGCTTGCGCAACCGGACTCAGGAACGAAGTTGCGGAATTGTCAGCGCCGGGATGATGCGCGCGCATCCAGTCGGCGTCTTCGCGGACGAAAAATGCAATCGGAGCGACACGGGTGGGGATCACGCGGCGCCGGATCTCGTGCCCATTTTCGTCAGTGCCTGCGGCTTCGAGGGTTGCGGGATGCGGCGACAGACGGCCCCATCCGACCGCGCCCGCCAGGCAAAGCTGATCGAGGAGCGCGGGATCGTAATCGGAGATTCGGCGCGCGAGCACAAATCGCTCCCAGGAACTGGCGGGAATTTCGAAGCCCTGCAGTTGGCGGATGACCTCGAGGGTTCCATGCTCGCCGCGCACTTGCGTGCCCGGAGCGACGTGCTGCCAGCGCAACAGCCAGTTCATGAACTGCGAGGCCGTGACGGGAGCGATCTGTTTGCGCAAGGTCGCCACGGTCAGGCGATGAATGCGCGCGAGCAGACGGCGCTCGCACCACTCGGTGACCTGTTCGTGTTGCGCGGACGCTCCTGCCCGCGAAATGCCAACAGCAGAGTCGAACTCTGCCGGACGAAACCTGCCGCGAAGAATCGAGCCGCTCGCTTCCATGCGGAGCAAAGCTTTCTCGATCTCGGACGCAGGCAGTCCGAGTAACTCGCCGATTTCCGGCGCGGTGGTGGGACCGAGATGCGCCATCCATCCCTGGACGGCCGCGAGCACGGCATCGTCAAAATTCGGCGTTGCATCGCCCCCCGTCTCTGCGGGATGCATGGCGCGGAGCCACTCCATCCGCTCGGCAGCTATCCAATAATTCTTGCCGCCCGCGGTCGCAACCACCGCACGATTCGCGATTAGCAGGCGATCGAAGAATGCAGACCATGTGGCAGAAGTAAGGTTTTTCTGAGAACTCAGAACTGAGAACCGAGACCTGTTTTCCGGCACCACGACCAGCGTGTGCAGCACATCATGCAGTTCATCGGCGTCGCGGACGTCCGGCCACGCCTCCTGCTGCACCTGCGCGATGGCTGCGGGATCGAGCGCGCCGACTTCTTCGAGCACCGAGGCCGGCAACACTCGCCGCATTTCGACGGCGCGGGCGCGGCGTTCCTCGAGCGGTGCGTCGTCGAGGTAGGCGTAAGGATTCGCATTGAGAATTTCGTGCGAGAACTGCGACGGTACCGGCGTATCGACCGCGAGGCAGCGGATTCGTCCCTGCTCGATGCCGCGCAGGACTTCGGCGAGCCCTTCGATATCGAGCGCTTCGGTGAGTACGTCTTTCATCACCTCGCGCACCAGCGGATGGTTGGGAATCTTGATGTCGCCTTCGATATTTTCCTGGCAGGCGGCGACGTCGGGAAAGACCGAAGCGAGAAGATCGTCGGAGCGCATGCGCTGGATTTGCGGCGGAACTTTTTTGCCGCCTTGAAAACGCAACAGAGCGAGGGCGCGAGTTGCATCCCAGCGCCAGCGCGTGCCAAAGATCGGTGAAGCGAGCGCTGCCTGTTCCAGAATCGGCGGCATGGTTTCGGAATGCAGGAATTGAAAAACATCGGCCAGCGGAAAGCTGTGCTGCTCGGCGAGCGCGATGTTGAGTCCGTTGTCGGTAGCGGCCGCCTGCAGTTCGAAATTGAAGCCGCGGCAAAAGCGCTTGCGCAGGGCGAGTCCCCAGGCCTTGTTGATGCGGCCGCCAAATGGCGCGTGGATGATGAGTTGCATCCCTCCGCCTTCGTCGAAGAAACGTTCCGCGATGATTGTCTGCTGCGTGGGTACGTCTCCCAGTACGGTTCGGCCTTCGAGCGTGTATTGAATGAGTTGTTCGGCACCCGATAAATCGAGACCGCATTCCTGGCCAAGCCAGTTCACAGCTTCAGCAACCATAGGAAGATTTCGCCATCCTTCTATCGGAACTACGCCGGGCAAGCGGTCGCTGATCTCCTTGCGCAAATCGCCCAACTGCTCGGAAAGTTCAGTCGTGCGCGCGGGAGCTTCTCCTCGCCAGAAAGGCACGTTGGGCGGCGCACCGTGCGCGTCTTCGACCAGCATGCGCGAAGTCTTCGCTTCCACTCGACGGATGCGCCACGAAGTGTTGCCGAGCAGCATGATGTCGCCGGCCATGCTCTCGACGGCAAAATCTTCATCCACGGTTCCGACGGTGCCGCCATCGGGTTCCGCCACCACGGAGAACAGGGCATTGTCGGGAATCGCGCCGCCGCTGGTAATGGCCGCAAGACGCGCTCCGCGGCGCGCGCGCAACTTGCGGTTGATGCGGTCATGATGCAGGTAGGCGCCGTAACGTCCGCGTTGCGAGGCAATGCCTTCGGAAAGCATGGTGAGAACTTCGTCGAAGGTTTCGCGCGAGAGGTTGCGATAGGGATACGCACGCTTGACGAGCGCGAAGAGGTCGTCTTCGTCCCATCCCTCATCTTCCTTGTCAGAACCGGCGGCGCTCGTGGGAATTCCTGAAGCAGCACAGATCGCGACAATCTGCTGCGCCAGTACATCGAGCGAAGCTTCGGGAAAAATCAGGCGGTCGAGTTCGCCGCGGCGAATGGCGCGCACCAGCACGGCGCATTCGGCAAGATCGTCGCGGGTGGTGACAAAAAATCGTCCCTTCGGAACTGCGCCGCGCCAGTGGCCGGAGCGTCCCACGCGCTGCAAGGCGACGGCGATCGACCGCGGAGAGCTGATGTGGCAGACAAGGTCGATCGTTCCAATGTCGATGCCGAGTTCGAGCGAGGCGGTCGCGACCAGGACTTTTATCTGGCCTTCTTTCAGCTTGCGCTCGGCCTCGAGACGCAACTTGCGAGACAGGCTTCCGTGATGTGCGGCGACATTTTCCTCGCCAAGGCGCTCGCCGAGTTGATGGGCAATGCGTTCGGCCAGGCGCCGGGTGTTGACGAAGACGAGCGTCGAGCGGTGCGACTTGACGAGTTGGACGATGCGCTCGTAAATCTCGTCCCACATTTCGTTCGAGGCAACCGGGCCGAGTTCCGAAGAGGGAACTTCAACTCCGAGGTCAAGTTGCCGTTTATGGCCGACATTAACGATGACGGGATCGGGGCGCGGATTTTGGGAATCACTTGGATTTTGAGAATCAGAAGTGCCGCCGAGAAAATGTGCCACTTCTTCGATTGGCTTCTGCGTCGCGGAAAGGCCGATACGCGCAGGGGGACGCGCAGTCAGCTCTTCGAGGCGCTCCAGAGAGAGCGCAAGATGCACGCCGCGTTTGTCGTCGGCAACGGCGTGAATTTCGTCGACAATCACGGTCTCTACATCGCGCAAAATGGCGCGGCTCTTTTCCGCCGTGAGCAAAATGTAGAGTGACTCAGGAGTGGTCACCAGAATGTGCGGCGGGCGCTTCAACATCAAGCGCCGGTCTTTCATCAGCGTGTCGCCAGTGCGCACGGCGGTGCGGATTTCGGGCATGAGCAGGCCCCGATCTCCAGCCATTTGCAGAATTTCTCCGAGCGGAACCTCGAGATTCTTCTGGATGTCGTTGCCGAGCGCTTTGAGGGGCGAGATGTAAAGAACCTCGGTGCGGTCACGCAGATCGCCGGCGAGCGCTTTGCAGACGAGACGGTTGATGCAGGCAAGAAATGCAGCCAGGGTTTTGCCCGATCCGGTGGGGGCCGAGATCAGCGTGGTGCGGCCGGCGAGGATGTGGGGCCAGCCCTGCTCTTGCGGCTCGGTCGGCGTGGAGAAGCGCGCCGTGAACCACTCCTGCACCAGCGGATGAGCCCAGGCAAGGGATGGAGGAACTACGGACGGCATGGGAAAGATTGTAGCGAGAAAGTGTAGTTTCGTAAAACGTTCGCCCACCGTATCGATCGGAATGTACGATGAATCGTGGCGGCTCGCGAACGAGAACACAAGCGGGACGATCGAATCAAGGACCAAAAGTTAGCAGCTAGATTTCGATAATCGATGAGACACGGCAGTTACCTTCCGCCGAGGCCTTATGCAGCCGCACCGGCAGCACCGATGCATAATTCTGAAAATCCTTGTCGGTGGTTAAAATAGCCCAGCCGCGGCCGTGCGCGGCGGCGCAGAGCAGAAAATCGATTGCCGATCCCGCGATGCCTCGAGCACGGCACTGACTGTTCATATGGGCGGCTTCTTCGTAGTCCGCAGCATCAAGGACTTGCTCCGGGAAGGCCCGCAGGTAGTCGCGCAACTTACGAAACTGCGCTCCCTCCCGAATGCCGGAAAGCAATTCTTGCCGAATCGGCCCCAGCATCTGTACACGTCCCTCACGAATCAGTTCGGCCAAAGTTTGAGTTATCTGTTGCTCCTGAGCGCTGAGATTCTCCGGCCGCCGTCGCAGGGCGAGCGACCAGACGGGCGTATCCACCAGCACCATC
>PMSZ01000357.1 GCA_003168235.1 Acidobacteriaceae bacterium | reverse complement strand
GTAGCACAATCAACTAAACAACCAAATGTCGGGAAGGACGTAGCTCTAGCGACCTCGCACCTCGATGTCGTGGAAACGGTCACGATGCCGACAGAGCTAGCATCGACCTTTGCAGCACCGTTTCGCTGCGACAGCGACGGGAACTTCTATCTGATGACAAGCTTCGACGCCGAGAGCGGAATCCGCAAGCTGACTAAGAAAGGAGAGCTTCTGGCTTTGTATTTGGCTTCGACGGCGACGGACCCAAAAATTGACGCGGTAATGAGCTTCTCAGTTGGCGTGGATGGCACCGTTTACCAGATAGCTTTCCCCCACAGCCGTGATCGCTACGTGCTCGTGTTCGCCAAGGATGGAATTGTAAAGTCCGAGGTCAAGCTCGATACGGGGTTTGGTTGGGTGCCGTCGCGGGTCACCCCTTTTGCCTCGGGTGACCTGCTGATCTCAGGCCTTAAATATGACCCTGCCGGGGCCGACCTACCGAGACTACCTTTCACCGGCATCTTTTCCTCTAGTGGGGTCTTACTAAAGGAAATAGCTCTCGCAGACGACAAGAGTATTCATGACATGGCAGTCTCGGGAGACGAGCATGTCGTCGCGGCTGGCTATCCACTCGGCAATCTAGCCGTGGAGAATGGTGCGATGGAACCAGCGTCCGACGGGAACATTTATCTCATGCGTAATTTATCGCCTGCAATCGTCTACGCCATCTCGCCGGGCGGCGCGGTAGTGAAGCGCTTCACAGTCGACCCTGGCAAGGACCACTATCGGCCATTCGTGATGCACATTGTCGCCGGAAGAATTGCCATCCTGTTTCGCGAGGGGCAGACTCACGAACAGTTCGTGAAGGTTGTGGATTTGGATGGACACGAGATCGGAACATACACCGATACTGTCATAAACGGAAGGTCGAATTTGGGTCTCGCCTTCACTTGCTACACCGTTAATCCAGAACGCCTGACATTTCTAGGTACCACGCAGGACCACAGGCTGCAGTTGAAAATTGCCGAACCGCGATAGCCTTGACGCCCGAGTGCGAAGATGCTCTTAGTTGATGAGCTGTGGAGCCATGTCCAATCGCGATGCCGTCGACCTAACGGTGACTACGGGAAGTCTGCGACCTGCTAACGGCGCGGGGCTGGCGCCGGACCGGGTGGAAGTATCTCTGGCTCAGAAGGACTGTTGACCGGACTCGGAGTGAAATTATCGTTCTGATTAGCGCCGGTATGCGCTGACACCTGTTTGCGGGTGACGAACCAGACAGCGGTAGTCCAAGTGGGGAAAAGATCGGCTCCGGGGATTAACTTGGCGGCGAAGCTGGGGAGAAAAGCAAAATGCCAGCCGAGCAGCCGCACCATGAGGAAACCTACGGCTAAGTCGAGCAGCGAGTCTGCGGGCGACAACGCGCCTTCAGCGAACAGTGGGAATGCGCCAATTTGCAGCGCGTCGGCGGCAATGGCAATGAACCAGGCCATGCGCTGCTCCGGCTTTAGCGATTTGAAGTAGTTGAGGAATAGCATGGAGCTCGCCCAGTCGTCGGTCGNNGTCGTTAGTCGCTGGTCGTTCGTCGTTGGCGAACAACTGCAAGCGGCCAAGCAAACATACTCGATAATTGGATGCTCAGTCGAGCGTCCGCGTCGCTGCTTTTCATTTCACTACAGAGAGCCGCTTGAGGGCCTCACCACGATTTTTTCTACGGTGGCGTTTTCTGGCACGCGGAGAGCGTCGACAACGACGCGGGCAACGGTTTCGGCGGACATCATTTTGCGCTTTGGCGCTTGCGGCCACAATGTGTCCCAGATCGCGGTATCGGTTGCTCCAGGCAGGAGGGCAATTACGCGAATGCCTTTGGGCCGCAGCTCTTCACGGAGTGTGTCAGTGAAACCGAGGGCTCCATGCTTGGACGCGTTGTAGGCGGCTGAGCCGGGGAAAACACGCTCGGCGGCGACAGAGAGATTGTTGACGATGGTGCTGCCGCGCTTCATCACGGCCAGAGCGGCTTGGGTCACGAGGAACAGGCCATGGAGATTGGTGTCGATCACCTCCATCCAGGTGGGATAAGGCAAATCGCCAACTGAGCGATTGGGATGGGCGATGCCGGCGTTGTTGATGAGGATGTCGAGGGGTTTGTGTAATCCGCGGACGAGGGTGAAAAGGTAATCGACAGAGTCGGGGCTGCGGACGTCGCAGGATTGGGCCAGGACGTGAACGCTGAGTTTCTCCAGTTCGCGGCTGGCCTTGGCCAGGGCGCGCTGGTCGCGGGCGGTGATGATCAGATTGCATCCTTCGCGCGCGAGGGCGCGGGCGATGGCAAGGCCGATGCCGCGATTGGCGCCGGTGATCAGGGCGAGGCGGCCGGAAAGCGATGATTCCTGTGTCGGCTTGCGCATTGGCATCGGATCAGTTTATCCCGCCGCGTCGAACACTTATCACACGCTGTTCGTGCGCTGCCGGATCAACGAGAGAAATTCGCTGCGCGTTTCTTCTTCGTTGCGGAAGCAGCCGAGCATGGATGATGTGACCGCCGAGGAGTGCTGTTTTTCGACGCCGCGCATCATCATGCAGAGATGGCGGGCCTCGATAACGACGCCCACGCCCTGCGGTTCGATCGTGTTCTGGATGGCCTCGGCAATTTGCGTAGTGAGACGCTCCTGGATCTGGAGGCGACGGGAGAAAGCTTCGATGAGCCGCGGAATTTTGCTGAGGCCGATGACTTTTCCGTTGGGAATGTAGGCGACATGCACCTTGCCGAAAAATGGCAGCAGGTGGTGTTCGCACAGGCTAAACATCTCGACGTCTTTCACGATCACCATTTCGTCGTAGGTGACGGTAAATAATGCCTTGCGCAAGAGTTCTTCAGGATCGTCCTTATAGCCTTTGACGAGAAACTGCATGGCTTTGGCAACTCGCTCGGGAGTGCGCGCCAGGCCTTCGCGGTCGGGATCTTCGCCGAGACGCACGATCATTTCGCGCACCAGTTCTTCGTAGGTAGCGCTGGTCAGGGTGGAGGAGGCGGCGTCGGTGGATTTCATAGGTTTAATTTGTAATTGGCAATTGGTAATTTGTAATCGTGTTCAGGAACACGGCTGATGCCGATGGTCACACCAGAAATCGCAAATTACAAATTACCAATTACAAATTCCCCCCTCGTTCTCCAACATATTCAAACGAATTCATCATGGTTTCTTCGATTCTTATCTTGTCTAGATGAGCGTTGAGGAAGCCGCGCTTCACAATTTCGTAGATCGCGATGCAGAGGTTTTCGGTGGTCGGAACTTCGCTGGCGAACTCCGGAAGCAGGTTCAAGTTCTGGTGGTCGTAGAGTTCGAGGACCTGCGTGCGTACGAAATTGTCCAGATCGACGAGATCGCAAACCATACCAGTCTGGCCATCGACGGGCCCGCTGACGGTGACTTCGAGCATGTAGTTGTGGCCGTGTCCGTAGGGATTATTGCACTTGCCGTAGGTGGTGTGGTTCTCCGCTTCCGACATGTCATCGCGGTGCAGGCGGTGGGAGGCGGAAAACATGTAACGGCGCGTGAGATGCGCCTTCCAGGCTGTCGCTTTCATGATTCCCGTTTTCATTATTCTCGTTTTGATGCTTCTCGTTCTGATGATTCCCCGTAAAAATCGACGAACAGGTCGGGGGTTTCATAAACGCGCACGCGATGCAGTATCGCCGCGTTGAGCTTGGGGGCAAGCCGCTGCCAGATCACGATCGCAAGATTTTCGGTGGTCGGGATTTTGGTGAGGAACTCGGGGACTTCCTTGTTCAGGAAGCGATGGTCGAGGGCATCGAGCACTTCCCTGCTCATGATGTCTTTCAGTTGCTTGAGATCGACCACGAATCCGGAGCGCGGATCGACAGCGCCTTTTACGGTGACTTCGAGAGTGTAGTTGTGGCCGTGTCCGTTGGGGTTATTGCACTTGCCGAAAATGCGCCGATTCTCTTCCGGAGTGAAATCCGGATTGTGATAGTAGTGCGAAGCGGAGAATTCGGCTTTGCGAGTCAGGTAGACCATAGAAGACAAGTTCCCGGTTCTCAGTTCCCAGTTCTCAGTCTTTGACTGCTGTTGCTGGACGCGGGTTTTGACATGGACATTGGGACGCGAACACTTTCAATTTCGACATTGTAGTTGCGGCCCTTCCACGACACTCGGCCGTTGGCATGGGCCTTCTTTGAGCGTAGCAGCAAGTAGGCAAAGATGGGTGGCCCGAAGGCCATGGCAATCAGGTTATTCATAGTTGAGAAATTCGCGGCGCGAATTTTTCGGTACAACAAAAGCCAGAGGGCGGCTAGAACAATCCATGGGAAGCGGCGGTTGATGGCGGCGCTCGCCGCGACCGCGAGGGAGAACCACGCCACGATCCACAGAGCCAGACTCTGGAAGGCCAGATACGAGGGGCGCGGGAAAAGGAGCGCTAGATTCTTGGTCCAGCCTTCGCGGAGTTGAGACCAAGAACGATACATGCGAGTGCGGACGGCGTCTGCGCCATAGCGAAAATACACGCGGTAGCCAGCGTTGCGGAACTGGCGCGCCAGGGCTACATCTTCGAGGATCTCGGTGGCGACAGCGGCGTGTCCACCCACGGCGTCGTAGGCGGCGCGGCGAACGAGAAGATATTGACCGTTTGCGGCCACGACTCCTGAATTCTGATCGCGCACTTTGTGAGGCGGGTATTGTGCGGCCAGCTCCGCGAAGATGACTGGCATCACCGCGCGCTCGGCGAAGGTCGAGACGACTTGCTCCGGAGAGTACGAGAGCAAGTCGGCATGTTCGTTCTTAGCTTCGTTCAGTGCTCGCGCCAGCGATCCGGGCAAATGAACTGTGTCGGCGTCGGTTAGCAGTAACCACGGAGCGCGTGCCTGTTTCGCTCCGGTGACGACGGCATTGTTTTTTCCGGTCCAGCGATCTGGGCGAGGAGCGGCAGAGACTACACGCACTCCGGCAAAGCTGCGTGCGATTTCGCAGGTGCGGTCGGAGGACTCGTCGTCGACGACGATGATTTCAAAAGCCACGCCAGTTTGTGCAGTCAGCGACTCGAGACAGGCACCGAGGTTGGCTTCTTCGTTGCGGGCGGGGACGATAATCGAAACTTCGACGGCTGGAAATTGCGGCGGGAGTGGAGGTGAAGCATCCATTGGTTATTCGCTATTATAACGAGGTGAGCCGAACCGATCTTCTTACGTGTCCTCCGAAGCCACTTCCCACGTCATGTCCCACGTCACTTCCCACGTTACTCGCAAGGCTTCTCGTTCCTGGGCTGCTGGTGGCCCTGATCGGATGCTATGGAAATGGGCGTCCTCCTCGGATTGGTTCGAATGCGCCGGACTTCACCGTGCAGGATTCAGATCATAAAGTAACGCTCAGCCAATTTCGCGGGCAGGTGGTGGTGCTGAATTTCTGGGCGACGTGGTGTCCGCCGTGTGTCGAGGAGACTCCGTCGCTGGTCCGAATGCAGGCGCGGCTGAAAGATAAGGGCGTGGTGGTGCTGGCCGTGAGTATTGACGACGATGACGCGGCTTACCACAGATTTCTCAAGGAATATGGCGTCAACATGGTCACCGTGCGGGATGAGGCGAGGAAAGCGGCTACGCTTTATGGGACGTTTGGCTGGCCGGAAACGTTCGTGATCGACCGGCAGGGCGTGGTTCGGCGCAAGTTTATTGGGCCGGTGGAGTGGACGAGTCCGGAAGTGACAGACTACTTGGGCAGGCTGTGAGACGAGCAGGTGTCAGGTCTTAGGAATCGGGTCTCAGGAACCCCGCGGACTGGCGATGTGTCCGAATTGGCTCCTGAGACGTGAAATTCATTCGACTCCCGTAAGAGCTTGGTTTAGCCCAACAATATCGGCCCCGAGGTCGTTGCCATCGGTGCCCATACCCAGGTAGGGGCTGATCTGCTGGAGTTGATAGTTCCCAGCATTTCCGCCGGCATATTGCACGAAATCTACATTGTCAGGGCTGGTCGTGAACAAGTTGCCCGTGGGCCAGGACGACTCTGGGAATTGCGAAGGGGCCGCGACCAGGGCGTTATTGTTGAACGTGTACGAACTGAAGCAGTTGTTCAGGCTCGTCAGCGGAACGTCCGCAGATGCACAACTTGTGTCGCCGCCAGCCCCGTTCCATACGGGGTATCTGCCGGTTGTGACAATGCTGTTGGTGAAGACGAATCCGTACATCTCCGGATTCGAGGTCTGGTTCCAGAGGCTAAGGACGCCGCCACGGGGATCCGGGAAACCTGTGATGTGGTTGATCGTGACCGTATTCAAGGGATTCACCAGCCATGCATTTGCCACTGTGAACAGCGTACCGTTGCCAATGTAGTTGCGGCTAATGTCATCCATGACAACGTCATGAATGCTGAAGCGGGCGCCGGCGAAGGCTGGCGCTCCACCGTCTCCATTTCCAGAAAGGACGGTTGCGGCTACGATGCCGCCTGCGGCATGGATGATGTGCGTGTAGCGGAGGGTGACGTCGGTGACTTCACAGATGGGACAGACGTCACCACCTGATCTTGTGTGCTGGCTCTTGGGATTCAGCAGTACGGCATAGCCAGATTCGCCGAAACCTCCCCAGACATCTTCCATGATGTTGTCTTCAATCAGCACGCGAGCGGCGTTCTTGAGTTCCAGGTGGTGTCTGACAATGAATGGTTCGCCCGAGGCTCCGCCCTGGAACGGCGAGTTACCTTTCATCCATTGCCACGGTTTGAAGAAGTGATTGAGACGAATGCTGATGTCGGTTGGAGTGGTTGTGGCCGCGCCACCGCCGAACAGTATGGCTTGGCCCGAGGCTTCGAGGAAATTGTCCTGGATGTTAAAAGGGCCATCCTGATAATTTCCGATGCCTCCAGCCACGGCATGCGCTTCCGTACAAGTACCGGTGATCGCGGTGCAGTGGAAGTCACTGAAGTACGAATCCACGACGGCCACGTTATTCATACCGGAGAGGTCAAAACCGCTCTCGGTTTCATCCTCGGTAGTGCCGTGCAGCCAGCTCCGATCGAGCACGATGCAACTCGCGGTGCCGCCAGAGTAGACGGATGCCAGAGTCACAGCTCCCTTGGTTCCCGTGGGGCGAGTTAGCTCCAATCCGAGTAAGCGGTAGTGATTCGCTCCGTTCTGGAAGACCACGGGACCGATCAGTGTTGAAGCAACGAGCTTGACCGTCGCATTCTGCGGATTGTTGCACGGGTATTGCGGACGTCCCTCCAGCGATGCCACTCCGGCATAACAAGGCGTGAGGCGTTGGCCCTCGGCGGGCAGAGCGCTGTCGGGAGAGCTGGTGCGAACAATAATCCAGTGGTTGCTATCGCAGTTTAGAGGCGGGAACTTGAAGGTTCCAGTGAAGGTTGCTCCAGCTTGCAGTTGAATCGTGTTACCGCATTGGGCACTGTTCAACGCGGCCTGTAGATCTGCACCAGCGCTGACGTTGATGACGGACCCTGGCGCCGGCGTGTCCGCCATGGAACTGGCAACAGTTGCTATTGGCAGTTGCGCCGGACCGTCGTAACCGGTCGTGGCTGCGATGTTGAGGCGGAAGTCGCCGGTCGAAATATTATCGTTGGCGTCCGTGACCATGACCGTGAAGTTGAATGTCCCCGCGGCCGTAGGTGCGCCAACTAAATTCCCATTGCTATTCATTCCCATACCGGAAGGGACGGAGCCGGCGGAGATGCTCCAACTGTAAGGTGCGGTCCCGCCGGTCGCGTAGAACGCTTCGCCATACATGTTGCCTTGTTGACCCTGTGGAAGACTCGCGGTTGTGATTTGTGGACCGCCTTGGGCAAACAGGCACACCGAGACGATCGGGAGTAGCAAAACAACAAACGCTATGCGGCGGGACATGACGGACCTCCTGAGGGGCTCGCCCTTAATTGTGATCACACGGAGCGTGGCGATTCGCTAGGCACGAATCTCCCTCTT
>PMSZ01000216.1 GCA_003168235.1 Acidobacteriaceae bacterium | reverse complement strand
TGCAGTCGAAGCTCTTGCAGCTCTTGCAGGATGGCCAGTTCTGCCGCATCGGCGCCCAGGAAGACAAGAAAGTTGAAGTCCGCGTCGTTTGCGCCACCAACCGCAACCTGGAAGCAGAAATCGAAGCCGGAACATTCCGCCAGGATTTGTTCTACCGCATCAATGTGGTGAATCTTCGTATGCCGTCGCTGCGCGAACGCCGTGGAGACATCGAAGATCTGTGCGCCTACTTCCTCGAGTACTACAACCGGAAGTTCAACTGCCGTGCACGTCCTCTGTCGGGCGAAGTGCTGGCAGTCCTGCAGAAATATCATTGGCCGGGTAATATCCGCGAACTGGAAAACCTGATCAAGCGCTACGTCATCCTCGGCCATGAGGAAGTCATCACCAACGACCTGGTGGCGCGCGAGCCCGACTTTTTCAATCAGGAGATCAATCTCGACGGTCCGATTTCGTTGAAGAAGCTGACTCGCCAATGCGTGCGCGAACTCGAGCGCAAAGTCATCCTCAAGGTGCTGCAACAGCACCACTGGAACCGGAAGCAATCAGCCCGCACGCTGGGCATCAGCTATCGCGCGTTGCTATATAAGATCCGCGATGCCGGGTTGCCCTCGAATCGCGCTCTGCGTCTGCGGCAGGCGGAAAAGAATCTCGCCGCGGCCACTCCCAGCAGCGGCGCAGCCGCCGACTGATCTGTGATCTGTGCTCGATGACTGGTGCTCGATGACTGGCGATCGCTGATTATCGTGGCAGGACGGGCGTTCGCGCCCGTCCAAACCACAGCCTGCTGACTTGTCCGTTCGACTTGATTCGATATCGAAGGTTCGCTGCTCGAAGTCGAATCCCTCACCCGCCGAGTCTTTTTTCCAGATCGCGCAGAGCGGCGCTCCACTCGTTCAAACCTTCGGCTTCCAACCACAAATCTTTTAGTTCGGAACTGAGCCGGACCTTGTTGACCGCCGAGCGCGCCAGTTCGACCATTTTGGCGCTGGGAGCGCCCTCGATCTTGCCGATCCATTCTGCAATCTGAGTCGGCAGCGTCTGAGGAGGCGCGCCCTTCGCCGACGCGACGATCTCGGCTGCGGCTATAACCACGCCACTCTCCGGAGCTTCAACATAGTCCTGCTCGGCGGCCTGGGCGAGGATATGGCTTAGATCATCGACGCTCAAGGCGTTGAGCTGCGCCAGGAACTTCTGCGCGTCTTCGTTCTCGAAGCTGCCTGCACCCCAGCCTGGCATGAGTCTCTCTCGCGGGAATTATAGACTGCGCTCCCTAGTGGGCAGTAGCCTCGCCAACCCACGCGGATGGCGGTCGTGAATCGCACAATTGTCGATAGCAAACCCGCTCACGCCCAAAACGTCCGGTCCAGCGTTCGATACTGGATTGCCTCAGCGATGTGCTTCGTCTCAAGTTGCGGAGTACCGTCCAGATCGGCCACCGTTCGCGCTACTTTCAAAATGCGATCGTGGGCGCGGGCGCTCAGGCCTTGCTGCGCCATCGCGCGTTCAAGTAGACGTTCGCAATCGGCGGAGAGTTCGCAGAATTTTCGAATTGACTGCGACGGCATCTGCGCGTTGCAGTACAGCTTTTCGCATTGAGAGGAGAACCGCGCCAACTGGATGTCGCGCGCGCGGACTACGCGCTCAAGAATCCTGGCTGAGCTTTCCGGGTCGGATGTGCTGCGCATTTCCTTATAGTTCACCGCCGGAACGTCAATGTGAATGTCGATGCGGTCGAGCAGCGGCCCGGAGATTTTAGAAATGTAGCGCTGGATGATCGGCGGTGTGCAGTGGCACTCGCGGGTTCGGTCGTTGTGGAATCCGCAAGGGCAGGGGTTCATGGCCGACGCAAGCATAAAACGCGCCGGGAAGGTCAGCGACATGGCCGCCCGCGCGATGCAGACCGTGCCGTCTTCGAGCGGTTGGCGCATCACTTCAAGCACGTTGCGCGGGAATTCGGGAAGCTCGTCGAGAAACAAAACGCCATTGTGAGCGAGCGACACTTCTCCCGGCCGCGGGACCGCTCCCCCGCCGATCAACCCGGCGTCGGAGATGGTGTGATGCGGCGCGCGGAACGGGCGCCAGCCGACCAGTCCGGCGCGCGCGTCCAGAACTCCGGCCACGCTATGGATCTTGGTGGTCTCCAGCGCTTCTTCGAACGTAGGCGGCGGCAGGATCGTCGGTATGCGCTTCGCCAGCATCGTTTTTCCTGATCCCGGAGGCCCGATCATCAGAATGTTATGTCCGCCGGCACAGGCGACTTCGAGCGCGCGCTTGGCGGTTTGCTGGCCGCGAACGTCTTTGAAGTCGACGTGGAGGCGCTGCGCCTGGCTGAGCAGTTGAGCGGTATCGACTTGCATGCGCGAAATGCCGTTGCCGGAATTGATGTAATGAATTACATCGAGCAGCGACTTGACGGGATAGACCTCAACTCCTTCGACCATGGCCGCTTCCCGCGCATTGACTTCAGGCACGATCATCCTTTTGACCTTCGTGCGGCGCGCTTCAATCGCGATCGGCAGTGCGCCCCGGACTCCCCGCAGACTCCCATCGAGCGATAGCTCGCCGACGAATAACGCATCCGGAATCTCCTTCTTATTCAGACCGCCATAAGCGCCAAGAATGCCGAGCGCCATCGGGAGGTCGAAGCCGGAACCTTCCTTGCGAATATCGGCCGGCGCCAGGTTGATGGTGATCTGCGTGGGTGGAATGTCATAACCGCAGTTTTTCAGGGCCGATCGCACCCGGTCCCGGCTTTCGCGTACCGCCGCATCCGGCAATCCGACGGTGTGGAAGTGGCCTTCCTGCATCTTGATGCCGGAAACATCCACCTCCACTTCAATGATGTTGGCATCCACTCCGTAGACGGCGGCGCTTAGAGTTTTGTAGAGCATAGGGATACCTTGAACTTACGCAGGGGCCGCCGCGAGCAATGACTCCAGCGCGAGCAATGACCGAACATTGACCGAGCAACGACCGAGTACCGATCGAGCACCGATAACGACGGGAGATCCTTCGCCGACATCATAGCCCGCGCAGAACCCTAACCGATGTGACGGCCATCACCCCTTAACCGTGATGGAACCGGCCGGAACGTTCTGACGTAAACCGCCGCTTTCGGTGCTACGCTAGGGAACAATCTGGAGAAACGATCGACTCGCTCACGATCGACTCGCTCGACGACGGTTCCAACGGCTTGCCCGCTTAACGGGCGTCTGTTGAACAATCGCCCAAGAAAGAGTCGCCCGAGGCCGAGTTGCCCGAGATAAAGATCGTTTCGGCCGGAGGGGACCCATGCCCGACCAAGATCCAGCTCCCGAGCGACCGAATCCTGCATCAAGCCGGCTGGATCATGAAGAGAGCCAGTTGTGGCGCTGGGCGCTGGGCTTGCTCGTTCTCTTCGCCGCAGCACTCGCGGCCTTGTCGTGGCAACAACTCGAAGAACTCCATCTTCCCTACCGGCTCTGGGCGATTCCCGCCGGGTTCGTGGCCCTCGCCGTCTTGTTTGCCGCCTACGCCTTCGGACGCAAGCGTGAGGTCGGCGAGCTAAAAACAATTCTGAAGAGCTTTCAAGATCGGGGCGGAGTTACGCCCTCTGAAGAGCAACTCGATCAACTGGGCCAACTCATCGCCCGCTCGCAGCGCAATTTCAAGGAGCTGATCGATTCACTCGACGAGGTGGCGCTTGCCATTTCCCTCGACGGCACGCTGAGAACGGTAAACCGGAGGACCTCGGAAACTCTGGGCGTCGCCTACTCCGATCTGGTTGGCCACAAGCTTGAGGAATTCCTCGACGCCCCCATGCGGGCCGAAGCGTCCGGCGCGCTGGCGCAGTTTCTCGAGAAACGGAACTGGACCGGCGTGATTGAGATCACTCTCAAGAACGATAACCGCCGGCGTTATTACGATTGTGTGGTGAACGCCATCGTTAAGGGCGGCGATGTCACTGGAGCCAGCGTGCTGGCCCGCGACATCACCGGACAACGCGAAAAGGAACAGCGCTTCACGCAATTGTTCGAGTCGCTGCAAGAAGGCGTCTACATCAGCGCCCCAGACGGCACCCTGCTCGAAGTGAACCCGGCGTTCGTCAAGATCCTGGGATACGACAGCAAAGAAGATCTGCTGAATTTGACTCCGGAACAGCTCACCGCGGCCACCGACGGCGAGCCGGTGCTCGGGCGCGGAGGCAGCCAAAGCGGCCGCACGCGTACGCAGGCGATTCACCTGCGGAGAAAAGACGGCGGAGTCGCGGTCTGCGTGGATACATCGAGCGGAGTGATCGAAGCGGGGAAGGTCGTGCGTTATCAGGGCACGCTTGTCGACGTGACCGAGAAGCGCGCGCTCGAAGGACAGCTGCGACGGCAGGAAGACTTCCGGCGGCACCTGCTGGAAAGCTTTCCCGACCTCATTCTGGTGCTCGACTTGAAGGGTCAATATACCTTCGTCAGCGCGCGCATCAGCGAGCTCCTCGGCTACGGGCCAGATCACCTTCTGGGAAAGAATGTTGAAGATGCAGATAACACATCGCCCGAACTGGCTGCGCTGTTTCGCGCCGTCGCCAGCGGTGAAAATCCGCGGACGTCGTGCGAGTACGGGTCACAGCACCGCGACGGCAGTTGGCGCACCATGCTCGGTATGGCCAGTCCATTGCTCGATGCCGAAGGCAAACCGGCGGGTGTAATCATCTCCGTGCGCGACGTCACCATGGCCAAGAAACTGGAAGAGCAGATCATTCAGAGCGAGCGCCTCGCGGCCATGGGGCAAATGATCGGCGGCTTCGCCCACGAGCTCAACAATCCGCTCACCAGCATTCTCGGCATGGCCGAGCTGCTGCAGGAAACCGAAACCACCGAGACCGCTCGCAAACAAGTCGGCATTCTGCACAAGGAGGCGCGGCGCGCCGCCGAAATTGTGCAGAACCTCCAGTACTTTGCCCGCCCGCCCGCCCCGGGGCGCAGCCAGGTTAATCTGAATGAACTCGTGCAGCGCACAGTTCAGATGCAGGCCTATCCCATGCGCAAGAGCAATATCACCGTCGATTTTCTGCCAGAAACCACGATCCCCGCCATTGTTGCCGACCCCAATCAGCTCATGCAGGTTTTCCTGAACCTGCTGCTGAATGCCGAGCAAGCCATCCGCGAAAGCCGCGACAAAGGCACGATTCGCATACGCCTCGGCCGCAACCCCGAGTCGGTATGGATCACGTTTCAGGACGATGGTCCGGGAATCGCGCCTGAAAACCTGGCTCACATCTTCGATCCGTTCTTCACCACCAAGCGTCCCGGCCGCGGCACCGGTCTTGGCTTGAGCATTTGCAAAACCGTGCTCCGCGAACATAGCGGCAACATCGAAGCAGCTTCGGCCCCAGGCGGAGGCGCGGTATTTACTATTACGCTGCCGGTGGGAACCGGGGAGCCGGGAGCGACGACGAAGTAAGGCGTTTTCCGGGGCCTTCGAGAG
>PMSZ01000101.1 GCA_003168235.1 Acidobacteriaceae bacterium | reverse complement strand
GAGAACCGGGAACTGAGAACTGTTCATCGAATTCTCTCTTCCCGATGAAGCCGAACCGTGTTCTTTACCGTGACGACTGCCAGCATCGCCGCCATTCCCACCAACCCAGTTGCGCCACCCACGTCAAACAGCCGGTAGCGTCCGTGCATTACCCAAGCCCACCGGAACGCTGCCACATTCCCGACTGACAGCAAAACCCGCAGCTCCGTCGGACCGAACCTCCACAGCGAAAGATGGAACTCGCCGAGCGTGTAAGTCGCCAGATATGACTGGATGGAAAGCAGCAAGAACGCAATCAGCAACCCAATCGCAATCACGGGATGCATATAGCCCGAAAGCGCCAGCCCTGCCATCATCGCCACGGCGCCAATCGAATCGATCATGTGATCGACATAAAAACCGTAGCGCGGTCTCTGCCGCCGCCGCACGCGAGCTAAAGTTCCGTCGAGGCTGTCGCCGAGCCAGTTCGCCGCCAGACAAACAACGGCAGCCAACAGCATGAGGCGGTCGTAACGAGCCAATGCGTAGCAAACGCCAGTCGCGATCTGCGCCGCAAAGCCAAGCACAGTCAAATGGTCGGAATTGACGCAAGCCGGCGTGCGCTCGGCCATCCATACCAGAGCCCGTTTCTCGGCGNNCGGATTGATCTGCGGATTGATCTGCGGATCGATCTGCTCCGCGGTAATCCGTACATCCGTGTCTGCCAGTGAAGTCGCCACAATTGCCTCCGTACTGCCGGCACTATGCGGCGATCGCGGAGGAATGGCAATGCAGCGCGGGTAAATTGGAGATCAACAGAAATCTTCTTTGTTGCCAGCAAGATGCAGCACGAGATCCCCGATCGTGAACTAACGCTGCGGGTGCTGCCTGGTCACAACGACGGTTTGTTTCGGACCGCCTGTCTCGCGCCGGATCTGGGCTACGCCTGTTTCGAGGTGACCCTGCTGCGAGATCGATTGCTGCGCGGCTACGCCGTCATTCACCTGCGCGCAGTCCATTCGCAGCGTGCCATTGTCATTGAACACCAGCCCGTAGAAGCGGAACGTTCCGCCCTCGGAAAGAGGCTGGAGGTTTAACAGCTGCGTGTTGCTGTCGACGTAAACCTCAACATCCGATGGATTGTTGAGCAGCGTAGTTTGTCCCGGCTGCACGGCCAGGTTCGGAAACAGACTGTACGGCTGGAGCGAAACCGAGTAGTCGGTAAAGCTGCCGCTCGGAGCCGAACCTGTCACTGTTCCATTGACGGTTTGCGGTATCAGAATAATCGCATCAAGCTCCGTGTAAGGATTTGATCCGCCGGTAAGCGCTGGAGAGGATAGATAGAGATTCTGTCCCGCAACCATGTTGGAGCCATTGAAGCTCGGCACAAACGGCAGGCTCTGCAAGTTCGTCAGCTGGCCAGAAATCTGAAAGATTGCGCTGTCGAAACTGAAAAACTGTCCCCCGATAAGATAGGAGTCAGCAAAATCGCTGCCCTGCTGATCGCGTCCCATGATGCTCAGTGCAGGTTCACTGGCGGCGACAGACGTCAGCGGCCCTATCACGACATCGACCGCGGATGCATACTCGACTGCAATGCGCGATGCCAACACTGAACTATCCGGCTGCAGCGCGCCATCCATGTCCACAAACATCCCGACCGTCAGCGCAGAAAAACTTCCTATCCCCTGGTACACCGTGTTGTTGCCGGTGCTGACGGTGACACTGTCCGCAGTGGCATCAGCCTCGGCTACAGCCAGCGTAAAGCTGTCGCCGGACGGCGCAATCGCGGCAATCTCTCCGTCGAGAGCGAGCACCTTGCCGTTCTCCGGGCTGGTCGGCTGCGATGACAACACAAACGGGGTCACATTAAACGTAGGAGTGATCGACCAGGACGCTCCCTGATCCCAACAATTGCCGGGCAATGTTGCCGACTGCAAAACTTGCAAATTGATCGCCAAGCCCATGTTGGATCCCGTAATCGTCATCGGCGACGCCAAATTCACAGTCACGTTGGCATCCGGCGTATAGCCGTACGCATAATATGCGGATGTCAGGCCGTAGTCGGGGATGTACGTGACACAAGCGAACTCAGCTCCTCCAACCGTTGCGGTGGCGGAAGTGTAGATATCCTGCGGAACGGTAACCGTGAACCCAGGCGCAAGCTTGCCATTCAGCTGAGTAAACTCGAATCCCTGCGGCGTGGACAGCAGAGTGACCGTCTTTCCCGACTGGCTGGTCAGGGTCAAGCTGTTGAGCACCATATCGAAGTCGGACAACTGATCGTTGGCCGTGCTGGTCAGCGCAACCGTAACTTCGGTGTTCCCACTCAGCGGCGGAGTTCCTGACATTCCATTTCCACAAGCCGCAGTAAAACTAACAGCAAAGATTGCCAGCAAGGAAAGTGCGACTGAGTAAGAGGAAAAACTGGGAGGCGTTGCAGGAGCCGAAACAGAACTCATATATCGACCACTTCATTTCTTGATTGCGAGGATGAGCGATTCTACGCCCTACGCCGCAAACAGTTGTCTGGGTTTCCTGAAGTGTTTATCAGTTAGTACCCGGTACCCCCCTCCCCCCTGGTATTCTGGAATCATCGAGTTAGCGAGAATTTTTGGACCTGGTCTTTGAATCCAAAGGGCTTACATCAAAGGGCCCGTCGCCGCCAACCACCGTCATTCCGGTCACAAAAGACGATGACAATCCCTGGCTCGAGACCGGAAGCGACGCTAGCACGGCAAACCCTAAAATGCAGAGTGTTTTCATGGACCCATTATTCTAGTGGAAAGGGTTGTCTAACTGTTGTAAACAGACGTAGGGCCAACCAAGAAGGGCTCGCCACCCTTGCCACCGACTCCGCGGTTAATCCCGGCGATTGCCTTCCCCGATTCCATCCCGCCGATAACTCTCCCTGCAACCGCCGGATGCGTTAATCTGCGAAGGATGCGTTTGCTGCGCTTCTTCCGTCCCTCGCACCAGCACACTGCGTTTTCGGCGACGCTGTTGCTGATGACGGCCATCACGCTCTCGCGCGTGGTCGGATACATCCGCGAGGCCTATATCGCCTACGCTTTCGGCGCCGGATCGCAGACCGACGCCTACGTCGCCGCTTTCACCCTGCCCGACTGGCTCAATTACATCGTGGCCGGCGGGACTGCTTCGATCACATTCATCTCCATCTATACGAGATTTCTGGCGGATAAGCGCGAGCACGACGCGCAGAAAACTTTTTCCATCGTCATCACCGTAATGACCACGGTGCTCATCGCCGGGACCATTCTCGCCGAAATTTTCACGCCGCAGTTCGCCGGCTGGATGTTCCACGGCTTCACGCCCGAGCAGATGCAGCTTTGCGTTCATCTCACGCGCATCCTGCTGCCGGCGCAGATCTTCTTTTATGTCGGAGGAGTGGTTTCGGCGGTGTTGCTTTCGCACCGCCTGTTCCTGCTGCCGGCATTCGGTCCGCTGATCTACAACGTCTTCATTATTGGTGGCGGAGTTGTTGCCGGGCATCGGATGGGAATCGCGTCGCTCGCCTTCGGCGCTCTGGCGGGCAGTATCGCCGGACCATTTCTCTTCAACGCCATCGGCGCGGCCAGAATCGGCACCGGATACAAACCTTCGTTCGACCTGAAGAATCCCGCGTTCCGCGAATGGGTGGTGCTTTCCATCCCGCTGATGCTCGGCGTTTCGCTTGTCACCGCCGACGACTGGATCCTGCGCTACTTCGCCTCCAGCGGCATTGGAGACATTGCGCGCCTCAACTATGCCAAGCGACTCTTCGCTGTTCCCATCGCCATTCTCGGACAGGCCGCCGGCCAGGCGTCACTTCCCTTCTTCTCGCGCCTGTTCGGAGAGAAAAAGTTCGCCGAATTCGCCGCCACCGTCAATACCTCCGTCTATCGCATCACCGCCGCCTCGCTGCTCATCACCGGATGGATGATGGCCATCGCCCTGCCGCTCATCGATCTCGTCTATCGCCGCG
>PMSZ01000243.1 GCA_003168235.1 Acidobacteriaceae bacterium | reverse complement strand
GAGTGGCGGGTAACGCGCGTGGAATTATCTGTAAGGAGAGAGAGCAATGCTGAAAATATGGAAGTTTTTTTTGTTATTCGCGATGTTGGCGGGAGCGGCGTGGGCGCAGGTTCCGACGAAGGGGAATGTGTTTTTCGGATACTCGTACGAGAACACGGCGATTTCCCAGGGCGATGGCGGGAATTTGAATGGCTGGGGGGCGACGTTTGAAGGGAAGATCATTCCGTGGCTGGGATTGCTGGTGGATGCGGACGGGCATTATGGATCGCGCACGTATGAATGTCCGGGAGTGGGATGTCCGGTGTCGGCCAATGTGGCGGAGCATAACGTGCTGTTTGGGCCGCGAGTGTCGGTGCAGGTGAAGCGGTTTCGTCCGTTTGCGGAGTTTCTGGCGGGCGTGGGACACGTGAGCCGGAGTAACGGGATTTCGGATTCGGATACTTCGTTTGCGGATGGAGTGGGTGGAGGATTGGATTACAAGGTCTTCGGGCCGGTGAATGTGCGGGCGCAACTGGATTGGATCAATACGCGTTTTTATGGCCAGGGGCAGAATGGAGTGCGGGTTTCGACGGGCGTGGCGGTGCACTTCTAGGGAGCGGCGACTCCTGCGTGAATTGGGCTCGCCGTGACGGTGTGGGCGGCGCATTGGTCGAGGATGGCGGGGACTTGCTGCAGGGTTCGGTTGTGATACTGGCTGGCGCGGTGGCGGAATTCGGCGAAGGTTGCGGGTTCGAGTAGTCGTTCTACGGCGGGGACGATTTTTTTGAAGGTGGGAACTACGATTCCGTAGCCGTTCTCGGTGACCCATTCGGCGTTGTAGCGTTCCTGGGGCAGCGTTTTGGAATTGCATTCCACGATGACGGGTAGGTGGAGCTGCAGGGCTTCGCTGATGGAGCCGGGGCCGGGTTTACCGATGAAGAAATCGGAAAGGGCCATGTAGTATTCGACGTTCTGGGCGAAGCCTACGACGGCGATGGGCTTGCGGGTCGGGAGCTTCTTAAGTTCGGCGGCCAGCTTCTGGTTGTGGCCGCAGATGAGGATGAGCTGGACTCCGCTCGATGACTGGTTGAGTTTCTTGGTGATGTCGATCATCACCTGCGAGCCGTGGCCTCCGAAGAGAACGATGGCGGTGGGGCAATCGGGTTCGAGGCCGAGGCGCGCTCTTTCGGCCACGCGATCGACGGCAGTCTCTTCATAAAACTTGGGCTTGAGAATCATTCCCGAGGTCTGGAAGATGTGGTCGGCGGGAAGGCCGAGGGTCAACGCCTGCTGACGGGCGCGAGCGGTGCCGGCGATGATGTATTCGGATTGGCGCTCGATCCAGAAGTGGGGCGGGTAATCGGCGAGATCAGTGATGAGGGTGACAAAGGGCGGTTTGGCGGCCGCGGTTGTTGCAGGATACAGGCTCTCGGCGATTTCGCGGTTGAAGTGGGGGATTACAGAGAGGACGAGATCGGCGGGATTTTGCGCCCAGTAGTCGCGGAGCAATTTCACGATCGGCTTGTGGTAGAGGCGGATGGTGGTTTTGAGGACGACGAGCAGTTGGGGAGAAAAGCGCGTCCAACCGTGGCGCAGGATCATGTTGTAGGTGTCTTGAATGCGCAGGCCGGTGGCGCGGCGGATGAGGTCGAGGGGGTCGAGCAGTTCCTGAATGTCGAGGAGAGTGACGTCCCAGGGATGTTCTTGCGTGGAGAGTGTGGACTTGAGAGCATCGGCGGCGCTGCGATGGCCTCCGCCGGCGTGGTGGAAAACGATGGTTAGTTTGCGCAAGTGATTTGTGGCCTCGTGACCTTAGCGGCTAAATCTGCATTCAAGATGATGTTCATTTCCCAGACATCAGTGATGGACGCGGTCGTATTCGCTTTCGTGCTCCTGATGTCTTTCCTCCGGTTCTTGACCCGTGAATTCTGAATCCTCGGTGAGTTCGGCTGCTTCGGAATCTGTCCGCTCTTCGTCGGAAAGATGATGGAACTCGTGGATATGGACTCCGTCTTCGCCTACGGTGATGTAGGTGGGGTGCGCGTCGATCCAGGCTCCGCAGTTGTAGTAGTCGATGCCGTGAGCGGGGTCATGCTTGTGCATGGCGGTGTGGGTGTGTCCGCAAAAGATGCGTTGCGCATGCTGGTGACGGGCGTGGGCCAGAGCTCCGTCGGCGACTTTTTCGGAGAGACGCTGCCAGCGGGTGCCGAGGCGGTCGAGAAAACGGGTCAGGGTTTTATTTTTCGTGTCCCACTTTTGCAGTTGCAGGTAGAGGACGGTGCCGAACCAATAGTTGAGGCGAACGTTCCTTAAGCCGAAGCTGTCGAACTGGTGGCCGTGCGCGGCGATGTGGCGCAGGCCGTGATAATTCCAGTGATATTCCTGGAAGACGCGGACGCCGACGAGGTGGGACATGATTTCGGTAAGGCCGTGATCGTGATTGCCCTCAACCCAGACGACCTCGACGTTGCGTTTGGGATTGGAGAGCTTGCGGATGAAGCCGAGAAATTTCCAGTGCTCCTTTTTGAGGCGGCCGAAATTGAGGTCGGCGAAGATATCGCCGAGAAGAACGAGGCGGCGATAGCGATTTTCGCGAAGGACGCGGAGGGCATCGCGAGCGCGGCTCATGTCGGCGCCGAGGTGCAGATCCGAGAGGATCAGCGTGTCATATTGCGGCAATATGACTGGCGTCGCCACAGATTTATTGTCGCAAGAAAGTATTACTAGGTGATGAATTGGGTAATGGGGGATGAGTGGGGGTAACGCGTCGGTAACGTGGGTCAGTTAGAGGTGAAGAACAGAGGAAAGGCTGCGGACGGATTGCGCTCGAGCGTTCGGCGGCGGCGATATCAGTGCGTGGGCGGAACGTATTCGGCGGGACGCGCGGACCCCTCGCCGAAGAAGAATTGTTCCATCTGTTTGACGATGACTTCCTGGTCCTGCTTGCGGGCGGGGTTGAGGCGATATTCGTTGAGCAGCATCTTGCAATGCTCCATCCACTGGCCCCACGCCTGTTGCGAGACGTTGTCGTAGATTTTTTTTCCGAGGTCGCTGTCGAAAGGAGGCTCGGGAAGGCCGGGCAATTCCTGTTTTAATTTGGCGCAGAAGACTTTGTGATCGGACATAGATTTATTGAAATTATCGCACGGGAGCGAAGTCGCTGGAGGATGGGGTGATGGGGTGATCGAGTGAGTGAGCGATGAAGAGAAAATCCAATTCGATAGTTTGAGGCACGTTTTGCACCAGAATCGGATTTAGCAATGAGAATTTCATTGACAAATTACATACACATGGCAATATCTTGTGGTAGGACAGCTACTCATACAAGAAGTTGAGTAGCGCGGGCATCAAGGTGCCCTGTCGAGAACCTTGGGAGAACAAATCGTTCAAACGGAGGAAACACTTCATGGCAACCAAGAAGAAAGCCGCCAAGAAAAAGAAACACTAAGCGGACGGATGCTCGTTAAAGAAATTCCCCAAAGCCTCTCAGGAGAAGCACCTCTTGAGAGGCTTTTCCTCTTTGCGTGAGAGAAGAAAAGAGACATGGTGACTACTTCCGCAATTCCGCCGGGCGGTGATGCGAAGCGCTCGCATTGGCGGCTTGCTGTGTGGGTGTTTGCCGCGTTTCAGTTTTTCTATCTGCTGACATCGACGGGGCGGGTGCGGACTCCGGATGAGTACAACACGCTTTATACGACGGAGAGCCTGGTGCTGCGGGGGTCGACGGCGGTGCCGCAGGCGGTCGAATTGCATAATTTTTATGGACGGTACGATGTGCACGGGCTGCCGCGGGCGGCATATCCTCCGGGACAGGCTTTGCTGTGCGCGCCGTGGTATGCGGTGGGGCAATATGTGCTGGCGCGATTGCCGGGGGTTCCGGCGGAAGATGCGGATTTGGTGGTGGCGTTTGCGGCGTGTTTGAGCAGCGCGACGTTTTCGGCTTTGACGGTCGCGTTTTTCTTTCTGCTGCTGANNGGGGATCGGGATTGGCGCGCCGGCTGGGTTGTTTGCGGCGGCTTTGCTGGGGGTGGGAACTCCGATATTTGCTTATTCGGGGTGGTTATTTTCAGAGCCGATCTCGGCGGCGATTTTTATGGGAGTGGCGTGGTTGCTGTTTGGAGGAGGGCGCGAGCCGATCTCGCTGCGGAAGGCTTTGGTTGCGGGACTGATACTGGGGCTGGCGACGATGGTGCGGCCGACGGATGGGCTGGCGATTCCGGTGTTTGCGGCGGCGGTTCTGGTGCGGGAGGGAAAGGCGGCGCTGCGATCGGCGTTCGTGTTGTGCGTGGCGTTGTGCGCGGCGGCGGCGGTTGGGGTGGGGATATTNNTCGCCGTTTCAGTTTGGGTATCCAGCGGCGGCGGAGGGGGCGAAGCGGCTGAATACGTTTGAGACTCCGCTATGGAAAGGGCTTTACGGTTTTCTGTTTTCTCCGGGGAAGTCGGTGTTTTTGTTTGCGCCTCCGGTGATTCTGGCGCTGGCGGGATGGCGGCGGCTGTGGAAGATGGAACGGGGCGCGGCTACGGTGGCGATGGCGCTTCCGTTGGTGTATTTGTTTTTCTATGCGCGGTACACGCAGTGGGAGGGAGGATATTGCGTGGGGCCGCGGTATCTGGTTCCTTCGATTGCGCTGCTTTGTCTGGGGTTGGGGCCGATGCTGGAAGCGGGCGGGGCACGAGTTAAGCAGATGGCTGGGGTGTTGCTGGTTTTGGGAGCGATGGTGCAATGCGTCTCGCTGGCGACGAGTTTTATGGAAGACCAGGTTCCGCGTGGACATTATTACGATGCCAACTGGACGTATCGACTGGGCTACTCGCTGAGCGGGCAGATACATCTGTTGTTGAAATACTTGGGGAGCGGGGCTCCGGCGCGGCTGGGGCTGGGGTGGGACCGGTGGTTCGTGTTCCTTTATAAGGGCGGGATTTCGGGCGTTACGCTGGCGGTGCTGGGAGTGGGGATGGTGGTGGGACTCGGGATTAGTCTGGCGGGAGTGGCGAGGAGTTTGCGTTCGGCGGCGTAGGCTCGAAGCAGCTCGGGGCCAAACGAGCTGGGGACGAAACGGGCTGGGGGCGGGCGGTTTGTACTTTGGGGGGTTGTAGCGCGGGCCGGGTCGTGCTAGAAACGGCTATACAGGAGTAGCGAGCGGTCTCGATGAGCCTCCGCAAGAAAGCGCCGAAAAAAGCGACACGCAGCGCCGAGATTATTATTCCGGACAAGCTTTACTTCCGAATCGGGGAAGTGGCGGGTTTGTGCCGGCTGCCGGCTTATGTGCTGCGCTTCTGGGAAACGGAATTCCCGCAGCTGAAGCCGGTGAAGAGCAGCACGGGGCAACGCATGTATCGCAAGCGCGATGTGGAGTCGGTGGTGCGGATCAAGAAGCTGCTGTATGAAGACGGCTTCACGATCGCGGGGGCGCGGGTGCAGTTGCGCGAGGAAACCAAATCCGAGCGGGGGCAGAGCGCGTTGCCGTTTCCGAATCCGGCGGCGAGCGTGGCGCATTTGCGGAACGAACTGCAGCAGATTTTGCAAATTCTGTCGCCGCGGCATTAGAAGCAGCGCGACTCGCAGCAGCGCGCTTGAATTAACCCACCTAAAACAAAATCCCAAGAGAGCGAAGGATTTGCAGTCGGCGGCAAACTACAGATCCCTCGCCGTGCTCGGGATGACAAGAATTTAGAATTCTGGTCTAGGCCGATTCGCGGATCGGATCGGCTTCCACCAGCGGGGCGTTGACGAGGTGCTCGCTGACGAACCAGGACTGAAGCTCGTTGGTGCGAAGCACGTCGCTCACGACCACATCGTTGGTGCCGGCGTCGCCGAGCTGGGTGGAACGCTCGGCCAGTTCACGGCAGTGGCTGATGATGACCTGGTGCGCGTCGAGCAAACGCGACAGCTGCACGGGAACCTCTTCGCGGCCTTTGGGCGGACGCGGAATGCGGGTGGTCTCGGCAACGTCGGGCGCCATGGCGATGCTGATTCCGCCGAGAAGCTGGATGCGTTCGGCGATGGTGTCGACGAGATCATTCTGTTCTTCGTAATGCTTATCGAAAAGAAGATGGAGCTGGTAGAAAGTGGCTCCCGAGACTTGCCAGTGCGACTTCTTGTAGAGGTCGCGCAGGGTCATGGTATCGGCCAGAAGCTGATTGAGTTGCTCGGTCATCTCCAGCCGGACGGGTTCTATGAGTTGCAAGGGTTGCATCGAGGTCACGGTGCCAAAGGCCTGGAGTTCGCGGGCGCTCTGGTGGAAGCGCGGTTGCGCTGACGCTTTGTGCGAATTGGTGGAGCTTGGTTTTTTGGGCATGAGAGTTCTCCTGACGCTGTATTTTGAGGGCAAGTCAGTAAAGAGGAGGAATGCCAAAATGGAGGTATCTGCTTCCGCTCCTGTTTTGCCGGCTCAACCCCGATTGGATGCCGGGCGTCCGATCATGGGTTCGCGGCCGGTGGAGATTGTAGCAATTTTGACGGCGCGGCGGCGGGCGGCGGGAGTCTCGCTCTCAGTCAGCGGAACTGCGGCGGAGGGTGTGCACTTCGCTCAGGATTTCAATCCGCGGAGCGCCTTTGACGCCGGCAGCCGCCATTTTGGAGGCGAGTTCGGCGGAGGCCAGGAAGGCGCGCGCCGTTTCCGGACTTTCCCACTCGAAGAACAGCGTGAGGTCGTTGGCCTTTTCGACGCTGCGGAAAATGCGGCAGCTACGCTCGCCCCGCTTGTGGCGCCAGTCGAGGTTGGAATCGAAGACCGCTTTCCAGGCTGTATAGTCGGCGACTTCGTGGCGGATGAGGACGTGGATCATGGTGGGGACGCTCCTTAATCAGGAGGGTAAGGTTGCGCTAAACGACGGAAAAATGCAAGGGTGCAGGGCCTGGGCAATGGCTCGGTTTGAAAGACGCCTTCCCTACGGTTTGTCGGTGGATGAGAAGAAATCGGCCATGGGTAAACCTTTGGCAGCCCATCCCAGCTTGGTCGTGGGAAGCCCGAGGCCTTGTGCCATCAGCCGCAGGATGTCTGCCGCATCGTAGCTTTTGTTGTAGTTGCGAGTGTCACCGCCATCCGACTGGTAGCTTTTCTTGCTGAACGGGCTGACCACGACGAGTTCGACTTGCCCGCCGCAGCCTTTTCCTTCGACTGTGGTGTCGCAATTCGGATTTCCGTTGGTAGCGTTTTCGTCGAAAACGATGATGAGCAGGCCCGTCCCGCCGGGCTGAAAGTAAGAGCTCTCAACCAAGGGGGCGACCTCACTCTTCAGCCAGGCATCGAAGGTTCCGATGGGGCAATCGTGCGCGTCGTCGCAGCCGTTGGGGACAAGCCAGGAAAGAGTGGGCAGAGCGTGATTGGCCAGATCCTCGGCGAATTGAGTGAAGCACACATAGTTGGTCTTCTCTTTGTTGACCTTCTTCATGTATTCGAGGGGATCGTGGCGGACGTAGTAAGTTCCAGAATTCACTCCGCCGCAGTTCTCGACGCTCGGAAGGCTTTCCACGTAGTCTTTCCAGGTCTTGCCCGCCTTCTGAACCTCGAAGGCGATATTGTTCTTCGCGACGGGAAAGCTCTGGGGTGTTTCGCTGTCATCGTCGGTAAGGATGTATCCGGTGGTTAAGTTGAAGTAGTTGCCGATCGAGGGATGCGTGTCTGAGTAATAGTTGATGCCGAGGCCATAAGCGTTCGCCAGCGAGGTCAAGTAGGGCATGTTGGTGGAGTTGTAGGAGGTGCTGTAATCCACGTTCTCACCTACCACGATGACTACGTTCCCGAACGATGGCAGCGTCTGGGCCGATGCTGAGGAAATAAGGAGAGACGTGGCCAGCAGCAACACCACAGATACTCCGAGCAGGTTGTTTAGCAGTTTCATGGGTGAGGCCTCGCGCTTTGAGAATCTTGATAGCGTAACACTTCATTAGCTACAAGCGGTGGGACGGGAAACCTTAGAGATGCAGTTTAGGTGATTGAAAAATGGTCGGGACGGCGAGAT
>PMSZ01000094.1 GCA_003168235.1 Acidobacteriaceae bacterium | reverse complement strand
AGTAAATGACGTCGCTCCGGCCTGATATGAAGTTGGATTGTTGCCTCCGCTGCAGTTCAGGGTATATACCGGGTCACCGGCGTTCATGTCGGTCATTTGGAACGCGAGAGTGGGAATGACGATGCTGACCCCAAGGGTGTTACAGGTCGAGATACTGGTGCATCCGCTGTCGTCTCCGCGGGAGTCGGAATAAGTCAGCGAGTCCCCGAAGGTACCATTCGATCTCACGCACGGCTGTGGCTGCGAGTTGTCCGGCGAGGAACACAGCGTGTTGACACCGGTGTTATACACTCCGCTAACGGTGAATGCCCCCGCGTAGTTCGACGGCGCGTTCACGGTAACGGTTTGTCCGACTGCCGGGTCCTGCCGCAGACTGTCGAACTTCACGGTGACCACCCCACCGGAACGGCTCATGCTGGAAATGTTCACGGCATTGTTAATCAAGCCGCATCCGTTCCCGCAGGCGGGAGTGGGTTCGGTATCGTTGGCCAGCAAGATCGGAGAGCAGGCCGCCGTGGCTACACCGCCAGCCTGACTCATCGTGCACGAAAAATCATTGGCGCCGAACCCGCCCCATTCAACCAGTTCGCCCCCAGGACTGCCCCATTCGTTCGTGTCGCCGATGTTCGACCACACGTTGTTCGCAATCGTAAGAAAATCTTCCGGCTGTGATAAGCCTCCGCCATCGCCGGGTCCGAGCGAGCGGGTCCCCAGTTCCATGCCCTGGGGCGCATTGCTGATCCAGTTATTGGTCAACGTGACGTTCCCGATCACGGTCATTGGCTGGCCGGTTGACGGGTTATCAACTCCAGCGTCCGTTCCTCCCGAAGTGGTGCGAGGGTCGCTGACAATGACGTAGCCCGACTGACCATCCGCCCATGAACAGCACAACATGTTCCCGTCGATCAGCACGCGGTTGCCCAGCTTGAGCTCCAAACTGTTTTTGATGGCCCATGACATCGGGCAGGTATTGTCCCCAGCGTGACTGTCGGCCGTGCCGCATCCCCACGGCGGCGCCGGACTGTTGCCAGCGCTTCCGGTCAGAAACCTGTAGCCCAGATTGCGGCCCAGAAAGTTGCCTCTGATTTCACCATCATTGGCCGGACCGCCTTGAACGTCGACCGCGCTGCCTCCGCTGAACAGCGCCGCAGAGCCCCCCTCGATCCAGTTGTGCGCGACTTTGTATGGCCCGGTCGAGAAACCGAAGGAGAAAGCATGGGACTCGCCGGCCCACCAGTGGATTTTCTCGATATAGCTCCATTCAACCCAGCTATTGCTCGCGCTGAAGGCGATCCCGCTCACAACGTCGTCTCCGCACCCGTTGGCATACTGCGACGGCGGGTTCGACTGGGTGTAAAGCGTGTTGCTGCCAAGTGTCACACTCCCGGTAATTGATAGTTGTGTGTTCTGGACTCCGAGCAGCACACCCTGCGTGTACGTAGTGTTGGCAATCGTATAGTTGGTGCCACCGATATTGATGATTGAACCAACCGTGAAGGTCGGGCCGAAATAAGTGTTGATACCGTTGCTGTATTGAGCCTGCCATGTCACCAGACTCGTGCCTGGGTTTCCGCTATCGGGCGCCGACGTGACATAGCCTTCATTCGTCCAGCCAGAACACGCTCCTGAAGGCTGCCCTGGATCGCCGGGGTCCCACCCGTGAATGTAGCTGTACTCAATGCCAAGGTATTGCGGACTGCCTGTAAACTTGACCAACTCGGGGGCGTCCACCCCCGCGGCGCTCTGGAAGGCTCCCGGCTCGACCGTGACCTCCATGTCCCGCAGCAAGATGTGGTTCGCCGGGTTCGGCGTTGTGCCGGTCGCGCAGCTGGAGTTCCCGTAGGTTGTGTTATTCCCTCCACAGGCAAAAATCGCGTGATAGCCCGCGATGGGCGCGCTATCCACGCGCAGCGTCCAGAGATTCGCAATGTCAGTTGTGCATCCGGGGTCGCGCGTTCCACCGTAGCCGGGGAGCCCGTGTGAACACAGGATCTGGTGAGCTGCCGGCGGGTTCGACGATTCGATGACGGCGCACCCCGTTGCTCCCGTCTTGGCCGGAAGAGTGATGAGAGAATTGTTGGCGTCAAACGTCGAGCCGTGGAGCAACGCGCCAGCCGTAACAATAATGTGCGCAAATGATGCCGGATTGCCGTCCCCCGCCCACGCCTGGAGCGCGGCCAGAAGCCCGGCGGGAGTCTCGGGATAGTGGCCCGTCCCGCTTCCTCCGTCAACATACTCGGTCTCGTTGTAAGAAGTCGTGGCGCAAACACCTGCGTTCACCCAGTTGATCGGAAGCGCGGCCCCAAGCTGATTTAGACCGCCGACCATGCTCCATTGACCTGCCCCAGAATAAGAACTGTGACCGGAATACGTCGCTTGCCCCAGAGCTGCCGCGCAGAACACAAACACGCAAAAAACGGGCAGGTAAGAAAATGCAACCGCCGACAACTTCTTCATCTCTGTTTGCTCCACAAGAAATCGAATTCCTCGAACCGTGCGCGGAAATCCACGCGAGACCTTTGGCGCAACCAGCGCGCCGGCGCAATACGTTCCTCTGCGCGCCCGAAGTCGCTCTCAGCTTCGCTATAATGTGTGTTTGCTCTCATCCCGCTACTTGCGCGGGACTTCATGGAAAGGGAACTATGCCGACTGACGTAGTCATGCCCCAGATGGGCGAATCCATTTTCGAAGGAACCATCACCAAGTGGCTGAAAAAGCCGGGTGAAAAGGTCCAACGAGATGAACCTTTGTTCGAGATTTCCACCGACAAGGTCGACGCCGAAATCCCCGCGCCCGCCAGTGGCGTTCTTCAGGAAATCAAAGTTCCCGAAGGCAATACTGTCCAGGTCAATACCGTCGTCGGCGTGATTGGCGAGGCCAATGGCGCTTCCGCATCAGCGGCGCCCGCAAAAACCGCCGCGCCACCCGCCCCTGTTGCGGCTAGCTCCGCATCCCCCAAGACGTCAGCTCCAACTCCGCCAGCCCCCGCTCCCGCTTCGGACGACGAAGACGCTTCTGATGTTCGCTCCTCCCCGCTCGTCCGCAAGCTCGCCCGCGAAAACAATGTGGATCTGGCAAAACTAAGTGGCTCCGGTACCGGCGGCCGCGTCACCAAGCAGGATGTTCTCGATTTCGTCGAGCACCGTGTCTCTGCTCCGGCTGCGGTTCCCACTGCCCCCGCGCCTCGTCAAGCCGCGGCTCCTGCGCCCGCTGTGATTCCCGGCGATCTTGTCCCCATGTCGCAAATGCGCAAGATCATCTCCCAGCGCATGATCGAATCGCGGCGCACCAGCGCTCACGTCCACTGCATGTTCGAAGTGGACCTGACCCGCATCGTCAACCTGCGCAACAAACTTAAGAGCGGCTTCGAGCAGCGCCACGGCGCGCGGCTCACCTTCATGCCATTCTTCGTGCGCGCCGCGATCATTGCCTTGCAGCAATATCCCATCGTCAACAGTTCGCTCGAGGGCGACAACATCCGCTACCACAAACACGTCAATGCCGGCATAGCCGTCGCGCTCGATTGGGGACTCATCGTTCCCGTCCTCAAAAGCGCCGACGAACTCAACTTTCTCGGATTGCAGCGCGGCATCACCGATCTCGGCGAGCGTTCTCGCACCAAGAAGCTCATGCCGGCCGATGTCGAAGGCTCGACCTTCACCATCACCAATCCTGGCCAATTCGGCGCAGTCTTCGGCTTGCCCATCATCAACCAGCCGAACGTAGCCATCATGGGCGTCGGCGGCATTACCAAGCAGCCCATGGTCATCACCGACAAAGACGGCGCGGATTCCATCGCTATCCGCTCCGTCGTTCATCTCACACTCGGCTACGACCATCGCATCATCGATGGCGCTGTCGCCGACCAATTTATGCTGGTCGTAAAGAAGGCACTTGAAAACTGGAGCGAAGAAGTCGGATGAGCCTCTCGCCCGGTTCTCAGCGCTTCGACGTCGATTTCTGAGAACTGAGAACCGGGAACTGAGAGCCGGAACTAAGAGCGCATTCATCAGACCAACGGCGTCTCGCCGAGCAGCAACGGTCCGTCCTCCGACCGCTCGATGAAATATCGGGCCGCGTCGTCGCGCAGGCCGGGCTTGTTTCCCGTCCAGCGCCACAATCCCTGGCAATCGCGGGCGATGTCGGTCCCGGGATTGAAGTCCCACTTCTTCAGGATCTCCCACCGCTCCCCATAAGCTCGTAGCGCCTTGCTGCCGTGGAACGCATGTGTCGCAAAATTATCGATACATCCAACCGGTGACCGGCCTTCACTGTTATTCAGCTTCGCCGCGCGCGCTTGCCAGTTCAACACGGATTCGATGTAAGGTTGCGTGCAGCGCTTGGTTTCCGCGGCCACGTTGGTCGCTTGCACCAGCCCGAAAGCCATATGCCAGTCCGCGCTCCCAAGAACGCAGGTATCAAGCATTCCTCCGACCGTGTCGAAGGCGTCGCGCCGCCACGCCCACGCGCCTCCAGTCGCTCCCGGAGCGCGCCCGAACGGAAACACCTTCGATGGTCCGAGTTTCGCGTAGTAAGTATCGGCTCCGCGTCCCGCCTGCGCCGCGCGCCGGCTCCGCGAACTCAGAAATTCATCCTGGTGCAGATAATTCCATGCAAAACTCGTGCTCATGCGATAAGGCCTGTAACCCGAGTAACTGGTAGCCGTCGCGCCCGTCAAATCGGCATAAGTGCTGAATAGCTGCACAAAGCTGTGATGCTGCAGCATGTGCACCGCTTCGAGCGCCCAATCATGCCGCGTAAAGTGGAAGTCGCCATCCACATAGCCACCATACTTCCAGCCCGCTGCGAACCTGCGAACGCCCTCGTTGATTGCACATTCTTTGATCCAAAGATTCGTGTCGGTCCGCAGCTGCAAATCGAGCGGATTGGCCGCGCTGGTGACTTCGTGCGGCCTGTCTCCGAACGCGATTTCCACAACATACAGCACCACATTCGGACTGCTCTCCATGTGATACCTGAAATCATGGAAGCTTTCCCGCCGCCGCTGCCAGCGATAAGGGTTGGAGTAAACCGAAACAAGGTGCAGCTTCTCGGTCTCCGAGTACTCCGCAAACTCGCGATGAACGTTTGGGTGCTTTAAGATCAAAACCACTCTCCTCTCGCTGCTCCGGCCTACTTCAATCCCAACCGGTCACGCCACGCAATGACTATGCTGATCGCGAAGCTGATCCCCGCCGTGATCAGCCGGTCGTAGACCGTCCGCCGAAGGTCGTTCCTTTCCAGCCACGACACGCCGTTTAAGTTCACCAGGCTCTCTCCACTGAGCGCGATCGGCGCGACCGTGGAGTAGTGTGTCGCCGGATTACCGCTTGCGCTATAGACGTAGAGCGCGTAATTCGCTGCGTCATACCAAAAATCCCGGTCCTGGCTGAGCGCCGCTTGGCTGGTTTGCGCCTCGCCCCACAACGAACCGAACCGAACGTACTCCAGTTGTGAGGGCGGTTGTGTCAGGCAGTAAAAGCCGCGCACGCCGCATTGCACTACGTTCGGCAAATCGAACGTGTTTGAGTAAAGCGTTGCTTCCCAGACATTGGTTCCGCTGACCTGCGTCCACCACTGCGCCGCGATCGGCATGTACCCGGTCAAGTGCGGCGGCAGGCCATTGCCGTAACTGTCGATCTTGATCAGAGATCCGCTGCTACCGCTCGAAGGTGGAGTCAGCGTTTCGTTCCACGTACAGTCCCGCCGCAGGTTGATCGTGTCACCGGGTTCAAACGTCGATATCCCAACCTCCAGCAACGTCCGCCACGCCTGTTGCTGACTCGTGCCTGGATTCCCATTCGAACCGTAGTTACAGTCCACGTAGTAATCCGTGGCACACGCCAACCGCGCTCCTAAGAATAGGAGCAACAGCACTTGTTTGATCATAGGTGGATTCTGTGGGGTAAAAAAATGACGACTAGTAAACAATCAGCGCAGGGATCGACGCTCCCGAGCTAAAGCTGTCCGCTGGCAACGTGACCGTCGCCGGCAGCGCAGCGCCGCCGGTACCAACGCTGACCTGAACGTTCGCTGCCCAGGTTACGCCATTACCCGCCGTTCCCAGCAGGGCCGCGCAACTGGATGAGCAGTTACTGGTAAGTGCAATATAAACCCGTCCCGCGGGCACTGTGACATTCGAAGCATTCCAAGCAATGTGCTTGATCCCAGTCGATGAAGCAAAACTTGTTCCTGCAGTCGACGTCGTAGTGGCAATCAGCGTCCCGGTTCCACTCGAAGTGCCAGAATACAGCCCCAGCGCGTAGTTGTTACTGGTGTTGTCTGCTGTGCCGACGACATACGTGACGTTATTAGTGACGCATGGGTACGGGTTGTAGACGCCCCACACAACCGCCTTGTTGGTCCCGGAGAATGCATTTCCTGATCCACTTTCCGTGGGCTCGGTGATCCATGAGCACGCTGGGAGTGGCAACTGCGCCGATGGAAGCGTTCCGGTCGTAAGGTCTGATGCAGAAACCGTAACATTCGACGAAAGCGCGTGCCCATTCACCGTAGTACTCGTCGGAACATAGCCGGGGACTGTGGGCGATCCCGTGAATACCGGCGAAGCCGTCAGAGCAACAACAGTTCCGCTTCCGGAAGTAGAGTAAGATGTCCCCCACGCCGTTCCCGTGGAGTTACCTATCCCCGCGCCGGGATAAGTCATCCCATTCGCCGGCATGCAGGATGTCCCACTGGCCAGTTGGCAACTTAGAGAGTTGTTTGAGGCAACGCCGAGCGAAAAAGCCATTCCACTCGGCACCGTGACCGACGTTCCCGTCCATTCGTTCCCCGACCACTGCGTCGGCCCGCTACCCGCCTGGGTAATGTTTCCCGAAACGCTTAAGTTTCCGTTGATCGTCTGATTGCCCGTGAATGTGTTCGCCGCCCCTAGCTGGGGATAATACGCCGAATAGTCCCCACTAGCCGCCGAGACCGCGCCCGTTCGGCCGAATACTGAGGTGACACTACCTCCGCCGCCGCTTCCCGCCGACGACTGTAAGTTCACTCGCAATCCATTGGTTTGCCCGGACACCGTATTTGTGACATCAACATACCCGATCAGTTGCACCCCAGGCTGTGCCGGCGAACCTGTGTCGTGACAATCGCCCGCCGCGGTCGTGCTCGCAATCACCGCGTCTCCAGCGGTCGTGCTATCGTCAAAAATGCAGTAGGCATAGCCGTGCCAGGTAACCACAGCGCTTCCACTCTTGCCTGCGCCTCCTTGCACCACTCCAACCACAGAGTTACTCGACGATAAGCTCGCCAATACCGCCTGCGAGGGATTGTTCGCGTTAAACATCGCCAGTTGGTTCAAGACAGTTCCGGTTGACGCATCGTTTGGAATCTCGAAATCATTCCTGCCGTATACAACCGAATTAAACGAAGTTTTCGCAAAGATGCTCTTCGCGGCATTCCCGCTGTCGCTGCCGAGATTGAAAGTATTGTCGGTCCATGGCTTCAGATTCCCCGCGGCATCGACCACCCATTTCAATCCACTCCCGATCCAGAAACCCAGCCCTGGCGCGGATGACGATGTCGAGTTCTCGCTGCGTACCACGGCGAAGTCATCCGTAGCATCAAATCCCATCGATGTCCGCTGCCACGTCGTACTATTCGTATAAGTGGAGTAGACACGGAAGTTTTCCGAGTTAGTTCCATTGCGTTCTTCGAGGTCATCCGCCGGGTCGCCGCCAGGGTCTGAATTAAACAGGTTCGTCAGTCCTAACTGTACAACTTGCCCATTATTATCGATGACCCGCGGTGTGTGTGTCGCGGAATCGAACCAGAAAACTCCCCAATTAGCGATGCCGGCGGGTTGTGACGTTTCGGGTAACTGGATGACGTCAGGCGTTGTGCAGTTCGCGTTTCCGTTCGCGGCAATGCCCGTGGCAAACGATCCGCTGCACTGCGTCGGAGTGGCCGCAAGCGCCAGTGCTGTACCAGCCTGCCCGCTGATATTGGAACTTGTGAGGGCAACTTGCTGCGTGGTGCCGCCAATGTTCACCACCGGCAACCCCGCTGCGGTATCAATTCCAATGCCTCCCACAGCCGGAACAAAGCCGCTACCTTGTGGCAAGAGTAAGTTCCCACTCATCGTCACATTGTTGGTGAAAGTCTTGGCCCCCGTAATTGTCTCGGTGTTCGCTAGGTGGACGACAGCCGCATCCGCAGCCGCCCCCGTCACCTGTGACACCGTATAGTCGCCACTGTTCGCAATGACCGCCCCAGTGCGACCGAATACTGAACTAACATCTCCCCCTTCGGAGGATCCGCAGGGACTTCCCGTAGACGCAATCAAACCTGAGGTGACACTAAGGCAGCCGTTTGTAAACCCGGCTAATGTAACGCTCTGGTCGAACTTTGCCGCGACGTTGAATTCTTTCAACGATGAGTTCAGTCGCTCCAGCCAGTTTGTGCCATTGCCCGTCTGGCCTATGTAATTCGTAATCGATATCGGGGACCCAAACGCCAGTTGCCCCGAGCTTGGATAGACATTACTAGTTACATCGGTTCCTATCCACGTATCATTCGCGC
>PMSZ01000040.1 GCA_003168235.1 Acidobacteriaceae bacterium | reverse complement strand
ATCCAGCCCGAGCTTAACTACCCGGGCGCGGGCGCCAGGGTCTGTCTGTGTCGTTTGATTGATAGTCATGACGCGGACAGCTTGGCGCCTTGCGCCCCGCTTGTCCGCCCCATGTCATATTGGGTGTCCGCGGTTGCTCATGCCAGGAGATCGGACGTCCAAAAAACGGGAGAGCTCCTGGTGTGAGCAACCGCGCGCCGACCGGAATCGAACTTGGGTTGGTGGTCTTCAATAACTAATTTGCTGACTGGCCGCGGCACGAACACCCCATGTTTTTCCCCGACAAGGAACTTTAGATGAGATGTCGACCGCGGTCAGTCAGCATCGGGATCGGCCATGCATCCTCAGGCGCCGGCGTCTCCACGCCTCGTCAATATGAACTGCAGCCCGACCCCTGCAATCCAAACTGAAATGAAAACCAACGACTATGCCGCATATCTTGCTTTGGACTGGGGCGACTCCCAGCACGCGTTTGCACTGCAAATGGCCGACAATCAGAACATCGAAAAGGGACATTTTGGAGCGCAACCAGAAGAGATCCACGACTGGCTGAAGGAGCTTGGAGGCCGCTGCGGCCATGCGCGCGTGGCCTGCGCCATCGAGGCCGGAGGAGATGCTCTGGTCTCGGCGCTCTTGGAACACAAATGGATCGAAGTCTTTCCGATCAACGCCGCGATGAGTGCCCGCTTCCGCAAGGCCCTCATACCCTCGGGCGCAAAAGATGACGTCCCGGACGCGAACGTGCTCCTAACCCTCCTGGTCCGTCACGGAGACCAATTGAAACCTCTGCAGCTGGACAGCGCGCAAACTCGCGAACTGGCTGCCCTGGTCCTGGCGCGCCGCGGCGCGGTCGATCGGCGCTCTCAATTGGGCAATCAACTCCGCGCAGTCCTTAAGGGCTTTTTCCCTCAAGCACTTATGCTCGTGGGTGACGAGCTGCACGGAATTATGGCGCTCGACTTCCTCGAACGATGGCCCGACCTCGACACCCTCCAGCGCGCTCGGCCCGCTACAGTCCAGTCGTTTTACCTCCAACACCGAGTGAGACGTCCCGAACTGATCAAGGCCCGCCTGGATCTATTGGCTCGAGCGCAAGCGCTGACTAAAGACACGGCAATCATCGGGCCAGCTGTGCTCCAGGTGCAAATGTTGACCTCGATGATCAGGACGCTGCAGCGACATATAGCCCGATTCGATGAGTCGATCGCAGAACAGTTTGCAGTCCACGCCGAGAGCTCCCTCTTCCGGCAACTGCCTGGAGCTGGGCCGCAATTGGCCCCACGGTTATTGGTAGCGTTTGGGGACAATCGGGAACGCTATCCGGATGCTCCGAGCCTCCAAAAGTATGCCGGCCTCGCTCCGGTGAAGGAAAAGAGTGGCCGACAGCTTTGGGTCCATTGGCGCTGGACCGCACCGGTCTTCGTCCGACAGACGTTTGTTGAGTGGGCCGGCCAGACCGTCGTCTACTGCGGATGGGCCGGAGCCTTTTATGCCCGCCAAAAACGCGCGGGAAAAGGCCACCACGCCATAATCCGGGCGCTCGCCTTCAAATGGATCCGGGTACTCTGGCACTGCTGGAAACACCAAGAGGCCTACGACGAAACCAGGTACCTGGCAGCACTACGGCAAAGACGATCGCCCCTAATCGAGGACCTCGACCAGGCGACAACCTGACCAATTTATGATTGATCAGACCACCTCAGGCATCATCTAGGCCCCGCTGGTCGGGCCGGCGCTTTCTCGGCTGGCCGCGTCCGGAATTTGGGACCCCATAGTCCATCGCAGTAGTATCGGCTGGAGCCCGGGTAAGATACGCTTGGGCGCGCTCCAAGCGCCGGAGTGGGCGACGACGTCTGGTCCGGCGCTAATCCGACGACGGGGCACGTGCGGCGATCCGGGCCGCGAGCTGTTTGTCGTTAAGCTTAGCGTCGTAAATGGATCGTGGTTCAATCAATCGGGCAAACAGGGTGGCGGACGTTACAGCGAGCAGCATGGGCGCGACAATGATCTATTATGCCCGGTAAGCTCGAACATTAGAACAACGGTGGAAATGGGGCCTTGCGTCGTAGCGGCAAGCATTGCGGCTGCACCCAATACGGAAAATAGACCGGGAGGAACCCCCGGCCAAAGCAGAGACCAACCGTAGCCCAATATCCCGCCGAACATTGCGCCCACGGTGAGCGACGGTGTGAAAAGTCCGCCTGGAGCGCCGCTTCGAATGCTCATCACCGTGGCGAGCGGCTTGAGCACCAGTATGCACAACAAGAGCCGGGGCCCAACCCCTCCATTGAAGGCCAATTCAGAGATCTCCTGCCCGTTGCCCAATATCTGCGGAAACGGAAACGAAACCGCACCGATGGCTCCCATGACGATCAAGGGCGCGACCACGCGTTTCCACCCATGAGGCTTGTGACGATCCGCCCATGCGACCGCTCGAACGTAGACCACTGACGCCAGCCCGGTGATCGGCCCTAGCAGAAGCGTCCATACCACCACCGACGCCGAAGTTTCATAGGCCGGGAAATGGTAGATGGGACCGTTGGGCACCACGATCCATGCCACCAGCGCGGCGACCGTACTTGCAAGCAGAGCCGGCAGGACCAGCCGCAACGACAGCACACCGCGAAGTACTTCCAGCGAGAAGAGCGCCCCGCCCAATGGCACGCCGTAGGCCGCCGACATCCCGGCGCCGGCACCGCATGCCACCAAGAGGCGTCGCTGCTCATCCGATAGCCCTGCGCCGGTGGCAAACAGATTTCCAAATACGGCTCCGGCCTGTTTAGGGGCGCCTTCACGGCCGAGCGAGACGCCCATACCCACGAGAAAAATGGAAAGCACTGCGCTCCCCAGGGTGCGCAGCGTCGGCAATCGGCCGGCCGAGAACCAAATCGCGGCATTGATATCAATCCCGTTGCCGCTCGACAGACCGGACAGAAGCAACTGCCCCAAACCGGTGAGAAAGCCCGCACCGAGCAGAATGAGGAGATGCCGCGCGAATGACGCGCTCATCGCGGCGCCGAGCAACGATGATCCTGCGCCCGGCCACGCAGTGCGTTGCACCCATTGCAGCAGCAGGTAAAGCGCTCCCGCGCTGATGCCGGTTCCAACGCCGGTCAGCGCCACGGCGGCCCACAACCTGAGCCCGTTGCGACTGGCGGATACGACTACCGCCGTTGACCGGTCTAAATGGCTTTGTTTATTGATGTGGGTTTTTTGCAGCGATCTCACCTCGGTGGCCTAAAGCTGCGATAGATGGTGCTACGCGGCCCCAAGAATTCAGCCGTCAGCTGGCCCACTTCGTTGTAGCGAAAGACTATCCTATGTTTGCCGACACGCAGGCGCCAGAAACCGGCAAGTTTTCCGGTCAGCGCGGCAACGTCACGTTTCTTTCCGGCGTTTACCTCGTCAAGGGCGTGGCGAATGTCCCTCCTAACACCGGGATGCAGGGCCTTGAGGGCATCGGCGACTTGATCCGAGAACTTCAAGCCGGAACTTCGTCTGATTCGCGGTAGATAACCTGGCCCGTCTTCAGCCGCGCCAAGTACGTCCTAAACTCGGGATCGGCTAGCAAATCCTCTGTTTCGCTCGGTCGCAAATCGAATGGCAGGCCGTTGGTCTCGGACACCTTCGCATAAAAGACATTGATGGCTTGGGCGGGCGTCAGGCCATAACGTCCAAGTATCTTTTCAGCGCGATTTTTTCGTTCAATGTCTACGCGAGCACGAAGAAGGATAGTCTTTGCCATGTGCTCAATCTAGTCCCATTTGTGCTTGGGTCAAGGATTGATCGGGTTGAAATTGTGCTGATGAATTGGCCGACTACTGGGCTCGAGCCAGTGAGTTAGTCCGGACAAAATGATGAAAATGGACCCACTTTGGAGAAGGCATCAAAAGTCCGGGGACAATGAGGCGAACCGACTCGCGCAACAGTGTACCCTCGGGCTCGTGAATTCGCGCTCAGACTTGTGCCAGACGTTCTTCCGCCACGTCGGAGAGCGTCTTGTGGTTTCGTTCAGCCTCTTTTCGGAGTCGTGAGATTACCCGCGGGCTAAGCCTCAGGAGAACAGCCTTGCGTCCCGACGATTTGCGCCCCGCACCGGCCCTCGCCCCGCCGTGCTTGAAAGGCCGGAACGCCAGCTTCTTCAGATTGGGCAGCAGTTCACCGTTCAGGTCCTTCATGTTGGCCTGATAGCCCGCGCTATTGAACTGCGGCTTCTCAATGGGGTTTATTTTTTTCTTCATAGATTTTCGCTCCTATTTCCCAGTAACCCGCACCTATAATCCGGATGACTCCGTTCGGACGGTGAGTGTATCGGACAAGCATAACGCGCGCCCCGACCTTTCCGAGGAGCCACCAACGAAGTTCAGATATTCCACGCGGGCTATGAACTTCGTCGAACGCGACAACGGCGAGTGGATCGCCAAATGCTTGTTCAGCTTCAGAAAATGGCACTCCGTGTTTCGCAAGATTGGTGGCTTCCTTCCTGGGGTCCCAGGAAAACTTCATCGAGAGACGGTAGCCCCGAATAGTTGAAAAGCAATATCCTAATCAAAATATCTGCGATCGAGACCGACTGAGTTTGGAGAACTGACCCGCTTAGAGCGCGAAAGGGTCTTGGATGGGCGGCGAAAGCGTCTGCTCAGAGCTAAAAAAGCTTCCTTGGATCACCGAAAACGGCCTCGAAAAGATCGCAGAAAATGACGCACCAAAACACTCACTAAAATGCGGCTCGGAGGGTCAATCGGTGTCAGACCATAGTCCCGGGGCCGAAGAGCACCTTTCCCCCGATTTACATAAGGTGACACCAAAGCTAGGTTGATAGGCCAATGCGTACCCGTCGGACCAGCTTTAGAACAGCTCGGCTCTTGATCAAAGATTGGGGACACGGGGCGTTGGAAGCGCCACCGTGTCCCCTTCGTGACTACTAATCTAGCGCTCCCTGGATACCGCATTTTCCAGGTGCAGGGCAATATCATGCTGATGCGGGTTTACGCTCGGGCGTTGGAAGCGCCTGTGCTGAGCCCTTGCTGTGGAGGCGATCGCTGACCGGACCGCATTTGTTGAGCCACCCGGAGTGAGAGTCTGGGCGGGTTGTTGATCTCAGTTCAGGTTGTGGTTGGTGGTGGGGACGAGGGCAAGCTCCAGGCGGAGGGAAGGCCCGGCTTGGCGGGCCTGACCGGAGCCTGGAGCTTGGTTCAAGAGTTCGGCGCGGTATTCGCTGGGCGTGCGGTAGTCGATCGTGCTGTGAGGACGGATGTCGTTGTACTCTTCGTGGAAGGCCAGCGCCACGCTCTGGGCCTCGAGGAGGTTGGCGAGCAGCTCTCGGTCGAGGCACTCGTCGCGGAAGCGCCCGTTGAAGCTTTCGTTGATGCCGTTCTGCCATGGGCTGCCGGGCTCGATGAAGCGGGTCTCGACGCCCGCCAGAACCAGCCATTCCTGGAGAAGTTTGGCGATAAACTCCGCTCCGTTGTCGCACCGCAGGTGGGCGGGTGCTCCGTGGATCTCGATCAGCCTGGAGAGCGCTGCCACGACCTCACGGGCGCCCATGCGGCGGCTGGCAGTGATCCCGAGGCAGTAGTGGCTGTACTCATCGATGATCGTCAGGAACTTCACCGTGTTGCCGCCCTGGGTCGTGTCGAAGACCACGTCGACGCACCAGACGTCGTTGACTGCGGTCGCCTTCACCTTCGCATCGGGCCGTAGAGGAACTTTGGGACGCCGCGCCGGCCCTTTGATGCCGAGACCCTGGTCACGGCGCATCCGCTGCACCGTGCGCAGGTTGCAGCAGAGTCCCTTGCGACGCAGCATCTCATGCACGCGACGGTAGCCGTACCGGGGATGGCGCACCGAGAGCGCGGCGATCGCCTCCCCGATCTGCACCGTCCTCGGCTTCGGCGGCCGCGACACGTAGGCCCAACTGGAGCGCGCCAACCCAAGATAACGGCACGCCTGACGCTGCGAACACATGCCCGCCGCTACCACGCCCTGGGCGGCGTGGCGCTTCTGCGACGAGCTTACCATTTTTTTGAGTTCACCTCTTTCAGCACCTGGATGTTCAGCACCTGGTCGGCGACGATCCGCTTCAAGCGGGCGTTCTCGTCCCTCAGGGCCTTCAATTCCTTCAGCTCGTCGATCTCCATCGCACCGTACTGCTGCTTCCAGCGGTGGAGTGTCGCTTCGCTGATGTTTACCTCGCGGGACACGGCCTGCGCCGACTCTCCGCCTTCGATCCGGCGCAAGATCGCTACGATCTGCTCCGGGGTATGCTTCTTTCCTTTTGGCATCTGGGTTCCTTTCTTGGAGCCCTGACCCTCATTCGCAATGGCTCAGTTCTGGTACGTCAGGTCAGCGAACCGAAACATCCAACAGCCCCTCTATCAGTACAGTGCAAGTGTTTCCTGTTTGAAAAACGGTGGGAACAAAAACTGAGTGGGTTGATCCCACTTGGCGCATGAAACCGATTCTGCGCAGAGAGCTGCCCGAGCCATTGTGGCGAAGGCTAAAAAAATTAACCGCTCGCGTGATAAAACCCGCAGGTGGCCTCTGCGCGGGCGACCGCCGAAAGATGATCGGCTTATGCTCACCGCGATATTCTACATCCTGCGAACGGGTATCCCGTGACGCGACCTGCCAGAGCAGTTTGGCCCTTGGGGCTCGGTCTACTCGCGGTTTCGTCGCTGGTGTGCTGATGGGCTCTTCGCCCGGATGCTTGCGATGGTCGCAGCGAAAGCCACAGGTCAACTGCGGCATATAGATTGCTCGCACATCAAATAGCATCAGGACGGTGCGAATCCGTGCGGCGGCCAAGCCGCCCAAGCGATCGGTCGCACTAAAGGTGGAATCAATACAAAGCTTGCCGCGATCGTTGAGGGAGGTGGGCGAGCCGTGGCGCTTGGCTTAGCCGAGGGCCAACGTCACGATCTTTAGGCGGTCGCACCGCTCTTGCCCTGTTTGCGACACCACCGCGCTGTCGCCGATAAAGGTTTCGATGCCGACACATTTCGGACCCGTCTGTGTAGACCGCGTACGCGGGTCTGTATCCCGGCGAAGCGATCTCGCCGTTGGCCAGTGCCCTTTCATCGCGGCTACTACCGGAGGCGCCATAAAGTCGAAAACTTCTTCTGCCGTATAAAACGCTACCGGCGCCTTAGCACCCGATACGAGAAACTCGCCATCACATTTCTCGCCTTCGTTCAGCTCGCGGCAGTCGTTGATTGGCTCATTCATTGATTTTGCACGCCCTAGTTCGGGTTGCGCTTCCCGCCAGAGATTAGGGCTGATTGGACAAAGAACCACGGATTTGCCCCACGCCCCCTCCTCGCCACCTGATCGTCGCGAGTTAGGAAAGACAGGTGATTTAGTTCCAAAATCTGAAGAGTTCGCGTTCGCACCCGGCTACATCATGACGAATACGATGTGGGCCAACAAATTGGGTAGATTTGCCTCCGAAATTGACCGAGCCGGTTCTCGAACTGCTGGAGATAAATCTCGATAGAAAATTCCCAAGTGCCTTAAAACCTGCATGTAATGATTTCCGCAGCCTGAGAGTAGATTTAGCTCCATTACCCGCTGTCAGAAAAAGGCCAGTCGTCGGTTCGGAAAGGAGCTGCGGGCAAACCAGCACCGTTGAAAAGCGTGGCGGCTGGGTTCGCCTCCCATGCGTAACGGGCGGCCACGGGTCGTGGCACGGATGACGACGAGACGATCACCGTATCGCCGGAGATGTGTGCATCGGCCCATCTCCACTTGCGGTCTGGTCCGGCGACACTAAACGCGTCTAGGTCTTGACCGCGCATGAAGAGACCGCCGGCAGCGTTGCTAAAATGCAACTTCAACCCACCGGGGACCGGCTCTGCGGACACGAATGTCGGACCGCTGCAGGTAACATCGACATGGTAATTTCCCGCCAAAGCGCAAAGCGCGAGCCGCTCCCCCACCACTTTCTTTTCCCTCGGATGGATGTTGTCGGCATCTCCCGTGTCGATTGTCACCGCTAGTCCGGCATTTGGCACGCTCCGGGCGGCTAGCGCCTGGGCTTC
>PMSZ01000245.1 GCA_003168235.1 Acidobacteriaceae bacterium | reverse complement strand
CAGAAGGCGATCGATTGACGAAGGCCGCTTGACTTCACTCAAAGCTTGCAGGCACACGCCATGCGGTTACGGCGGATCTATGGAAACCACTAGCAGGATTCCTCTAATTACTGCCGACGTGGCGCCGAGCCGCGCTTCCTGTGGCCCGTGATCGCGGATCCGGGAGTTTCGAATTGAATCCAAACCCACCCGATCTTGAGGATTATTCAACCGGAAGACTGTGCAGTTTTGAACAGAAGCGCTTTTTCCTGCTGCGCAACCCACCTCAGAATCTTCTGCCGTTGATTTGCATTTCGTATGGAGACAAACAAATGTTGAGAGCCTTTTCACCGTGACCCGCCCCGCGATGAGACATCAGGGAACCGCAATCTTGGCCCGCGCCATCGTCGGCCTAGCCTGACGGGCCAACAACATGCCGACGGAAAGCGCAGCTTAGATTGAAAGCCGTGTTTACGAAGCCGACGTGAGAGAACACCTGAGGAAAATTGCCTAGCAGGCGTTTTGCGACGGGATCATATTCTTCGGAAAGGAGCCCGACATCGTTACGAATATCCAGCGGGCGGTCAAATATACGGATTGCATCTTCATGACGGGCTTGTTATTGGAACAGGTAGTTTCTTGCGAGCACTGTCTCCGATTGCTCAGTCAGCGAAAGGTTCAAAGCGTCAGAATCCTATTTAGGAGCACAAAAGTATGTCCAAAGAAGCAAAACAACCCGACAAGAGCGACACGAAGGTCGAAGTCTCTCCGCAGGGAGCGCTGCCAGTCTTAAGCATACCCGGCGGCACTCAAACGGACTCGGAGCTCGCCGACAAGCATCGAAAAGACGCGAAGGTCGAAGTCTCTCCAGAGGGAGCACTCCCAGTGATAAGCGTCCCGGGCGGTTCGCGATTGTAGATCCGGCTTATCGCCATTTTTTTGAACGTTCCTGATGCGTCGCATCAAGTGACACCTCCCGAAAGGTCGTCTCCTGGAGCGTGCGTAGCATCCTCTATGCCCGCTTTCACAATGCCACCGGATGCTTTNNGCAAAGAGCCATGCCCCGATGCTGACAGCCCCATACAACCAGAAGGTCGCAGGCTTACCCATGACGCGTGTGAGCGTCAAAAACGATACTGCCACGATCAGATTGGCGCTCCAATTGGCGGCCGTCCCGATGCTCATGGCCCGACCGCGGATACGCAACGGGTAAATCTCCGAAAGTATTAGCCAGAAAACTGGCCCTAGTCCCACAGCGAACGAGCCGACATACACCATGAGACTGGCGACCGCGATCCATCCCAGGCTGCCGGACAATTGCGGCATCGCAAACGCCACGCCCAACACGACCAGACTTAGTGCCATTCCCGCCAGGCTGACCAACAAGAGTGGCCGCCTTCCGACCCGGTCGATCAGTTCCATGGCCACAATTGTCAACGCGACGTTGACGACTCCGACTCCGACGCTGGCCANNGTGTTGATGCCGGTGATCTGCTGCGCGATTGCTAGTCCAACGCCCACGATCATTGCCGGTCGCAACAGCGGACTGAACAGTTCGGACCAGTGACCCTTCTGCTGCGCCGCGCTATGCTGAATATCGCTGAGTTCGCTCTCCACCTGGTCCGGGGGACGAATCCGATTCAACACAGCCCGGGCTTGATCCACGTGACCGCGGCTTACAAGCCATCGTGGGCTGTCGGGAATGAAGATCAGTCCAACTCCGAATGCCGCCGCCGGAATGACAGCCATCGCAAACATCCAGCGCCACGCCTGGGACCCGGCAAATGCGTAGTCGATAAGGTAAGAGATGACGATGCCGCTGGTAAGAGCGACTTGATTGATCGAAACGAGTTTCCCACGGATATCGACCGGGCCAATCTCAGAAATGTAAAGCGGCGCGACGAACGAAGCGATGCCGATCGCGCCGCCGGCAAGGATTCGGGCGGCAATTAGCCATTCGGTACCCGGCGCCAGAGCGGCCCCGATGGCACCTACTCCGAAAACCGCCGCGGTGATAATCAATAGTCTCCGACGTCCAATACGGTCGGCCAGAACTCCTCCGACCGCTGCGCCGACAAGCGATCCCAGCAGAACCGAACTGACGACGATCTCCTCCATACTCGGGGTAAGGCGGAAATCGCTCTTGATGAACAGGATGGCCCCGGAAATGACACCGATGTCATAACCAAAAAGCATGCCGCCGAGAGCTGAGATTCCAGCGGCGAGATATACAAAACGCTTTCCGCCTGCCTTACCCTTGTTATTCATCGTGATGACGGGCAGCGTGACGTGTGTAGGCAATATTCGTTGGAAGAGACTGACCGGCACCAACTTTGTTGACGGTATAGTTCTGGTAATCGACCGTCAGTGTCTCCTTGCCGAATATTCTGATGGCTGAAACCGCCTCTTCTCTCGAAAGAAGCCAGAACCCGTCAATCTTCTGGTAGTCCCGCACAAAATCTACTTGCTTGACCCAAAACGACGGGCTTTTGGCGAGATGGCCAGTGATCTTCACGATCGCAAAATCCTGGTTGTCGATCCAGATCTTTCCTTCGAAGAGATCAATCTCCTTGTGCTTCGGAACAGCGTGGACGACAGAGCACTCAGAAGCTCCGATTCGATCCGTGCCAACTAAATCCAAGGCATAGTTTTCCGGAGTGATCAAGCTATCTGGGTCTCTGTTGGTTCGTACCCTCTTCTCTTCATCCTTCATCAGACCCTGGAATATCCGATGGCGCACGAAGCCCGAGCCTTTTTCTGAGGTGGTCGCGAATGTTTCTGTTGCCGGCGCCCTATATTCCACGACTACCGCTTCTTCGGCCACGATTTTATCTTCGTGGTTTTCCAGCTTGTAGGTTCGAACTCCAGAGAGCCGAATTAGACGAGTTTCTTGCCAACGGTGACGCGCGTTCAACCTCCGAAAAAGGTCTTCTGTTGTATTGTTTTGCTCTCGAACGGACGAGTTAGGCAGCACTGCAGCCACAGGCAGCTTACAAAGGTTCTCGCGCGGATATAACGGAACGGTCGCGACCGACATCGCCCCCAACAAGGACATGCCAAGGAACTGTCCTACGAACCCAACTGCAGATCTCATTCCTCCACCTGCTTCATGCGGAAGAACTGGTCCACATTCCGATTCACCTCATCACCCCACACTGTTCGCCCGGCCTCAATCCATCACGACAAGGTATGTATGGGGACGAACGCTCCCTTATACCAATTAAGACGATCAGAGCGACGTAGCAATTTCTAGCATGTGTCCGCGGTCGAACTCACGGAGAGTGAGGCGCGGACACCGCAGCCCCCCGAAGTTATAGCCCGGGTGGGAAAGGATCAAACACAGTATCAGGACGCCAGGAGACCGGCAACTTCCGGCCCTGAACTCCTACGTGCGGTTCTTCAAACCGCACTCCGCCGTCCGCTCAATAGATTGATGACCAGAACCACCACCGCCACAACCAGAAGCAAGTGGATCAGGGCTCCGCCGATATGCAAACTGAAGCCGAGCAGCCACAAAATCAGAAGAACAACGAAAATCGTCCAAAGCATGTTAATCCCCCGTTCCGCACTCGAACAATTCAGACCTTAGCAAATCGAAATTAAGACGGTCTGAGCAATAATGCTCATACTTGCCGCAGCCGGTACTAGGGGCAAAGTGTCGCCAGGACGTCTACTCCATCTTATTCAGGCGAATCCATTCTGAACTCGGCCCGCAATCGGCGGCAAATCCAGAACAGTTTCTTGTCGATTCTGTTCTGCCAACGAACTAAACAAAACGCGAATGTGTCTCGAAGTGAACAGATATCCATCTTCGTCCCTTGTACGATCCCACGGAGGAAGTAGGCGAGGTCAACCAACTTCCTCTGAGGAGTGAGGTAGAGACATGGAAACCACAAGAGAGGCGAGAGTGGTCAGCTACACATACATAGTTCCGGCGAAGAAGACGCTGATAGGCAGTCAAGTCGTCAATGCACACAATGAGGACCTCGGAACAATCGAAGACCTCGTGATCGACGCTGGAGCGGGTCGGATCGCTTACGCGGTCTTATCCTTTGGTGGCTTTCTTGGGATGGGTGACAAGTACTTCGCCATTCCATGGAACGCCTTCCACTTCAATTTGGCGGAAAAGCGCGTCGTCCTAAACCTGGACAAGAAACAACTGGAGAATGCTCCGGGCTTCGACAAGAACAACTGGCCGAACCTGGCTGATTCGACATGGGGAACCAGCATTTATAAGCACTATGGTTACGCCCCGTACTGGGAAGACGTGTCCGGCAAGAAAAGCACGGCTACCAAGACCGCCGCTTAAAACAAAAGATCGGGCCGTCTGGGCTTAACCGGACGGCCCATTTTCATCAGNNAAGGCAAGCCGCGGTTCAGCGCCGGCGCCTTTGACGCTCAAAGTCAGCTCGACGTTTGTCGGAGTGACGGCTCGATGGCAATCGAGCTGCCCTGACGCCTAACCTAATACTTCTATCAATAACTGTTAGGCTTAGTGGTTGCGTGCTCTGTGTTCCGGAGAGCATTGGCGTTAGTTCTTGGCCATGGTGCTTTGCAGGTGTTCAGCCAGCCTCAGGTGCTCGGCGATGACCTGTTCTCCGTCCGTGGCGGCGCTCTTGACGGCGGCATCCTGACCGTGGGCCTCCTCCGTCTTGTACAATTGCACGGCCTCGCGATGGCCCTCCACCATAGCGCGAATATACGTATCGTCAAATTCGGCTCCGGACGCACCCTCGAGTTTCGTCAGCAGCACCTGATCGTCCGAGGCAAGCTCGGTGGGCAAGGCTACTCCGATTTTCTCCGCAACTGGCTTAATCTCCTTTTCCAGTCGGGTGTGGTCGACGACCGTTCTCTCGCCGAATTTCCTGACGCCTTCGCTAGCGCCCTTTTTCGCGGCGAGTTGTCCGAGTTGCATCTCTCCGAGATTGACTTCCATCGCCGTCTTCACAAAAGTCTTGTCTTGCTGGGATTGTGCGAATGCAGTGGAGCCGAGAAGCAGCCCCGCCACCGATACGCTGAGGATGTGCATGCCAATTCGCCGGGGAAGCATAGGGGAAGCTCCTTGTGTAGACATGATCAATAACTCTAGGCAGCCCGAGAATGCCTGTCTGTTCAAAATTGACCGTTCTTCATTAAGATGCCGACGCCTGTGAGATCTTGAGCGCATCCTTAATGACGAGGCAGACTTACAAGTGAAGACATCCGCGCGCCGGGTCGTGAACGTTTATCATCCCCAAGCCCGAACCGGTTACTTCTTACCCGTTGACTATCGACGTTCGTTGATCTTCTTCGAGGCTTCTGGCATCCTCCTTACGGATGAGACTCTCGGAGGGAGGTCTGGAGATGTGCCACGCTGTTGGTGCAGCGCTGCTCATTGCGGGAGTCGTTTGTGTTTCAGCATCACAAACGCCAAAGCCGGTCTCAAGTTACATTCTTAAAAGTTGGCAGAATCAACCGGGCAAGGCGGATCAAGCAGATCACAAGCCCGTTCACGAAGGCAGTCTCATGGCTTGCACCAACGTCGAGCCCAAGAAGGACGGCAGCGAGTGTTTATTGAAATACGAAAACGATGGCAAGATGTACCTTCAATTCAACCAAACCATCACCGCGACCAGTACCGACGAAGTGCGTCTCACCTGCGTGACCAAAGATCCTACTGAGCCAGTGCGATGTGAGGCGACAATAACCGTGCTCAAATAGCGCAAGGCTGGTCCTTCACGATCGGCGCGGCGCAGCCAGGAAAAAGTCTCCACTTGAACAGGAGGGCCTTGCCTTTCATATCCATTCAGAACAGCCATCTCCCAGTGACCGGCGCAGCTCTGCCTGCTTAACATCAAGCCTGCCTCCCTTGTCCAGGTGTCCCAACAATCGGTAGTGGGCTACTTTGAATTTCCGCGGGCTTGACGCCGTGCGCCGAATCGTGCCACGCTGGTAGCGTATGCGAAAGCCGTCAGGCAGACTACCCGAAGACGAAGTACAGGCCGGTTTCATGGCCGTCCACAGATTGCTCGGGGATCTCCCGAGCGAACCCGAAACAGAACAGCCCGTCCGCTCCATCCGCTCACAGATCCTATCGGAACTGGGCCGCGAGGGTGGCAAGCTTGGCGGCAAGGCACGTGCCGCACGCATGACGCCAGAACAGCGCCGCCGTAGCGCCCGAAAGGC
>PMSZ01000165.1 GCA_003168235.1 Acidobacteriaceae bacterium | reverse complement strand
GGCTTTGAAATCGAGCTGCTGTTCGTCCTCCAGAGCGCGCAAAGAATATAGTTCGCCATTGCGTGGCTGATTCTTGATGAGTTCGGAGAGCGCGGGACGCGTCTCGCGCGGAGGACGTCGAAAGGGCACGGCACCTCCGGGCAACGGCATCATGCGGAAGAAAGCAGCCTCCAGCACACTCGATCCTTCGATGTTGCGAACCCACGAGGGCAGCTCGCCCAGAGCAGCGATGGCCGAGCCGGCCGCAAGCACCAACACAGCCATAGCCAGCAGACGCATGCGCCGGCTCGATACCCTTCTGCGCGATGAATTAAGGAAGGATTTCAATCTGCACCTCCCCGGTGCCGATGTTGTGGGCAATATCTTCGGCGGTGACCGTCAGTTTGTAAGAACCAGGAATGGTTTGTTCGGGAATGAGCAACTCGCCGGTATTGGCGCCTGCTCGCGGATCCCAGCGGAGTTCAACCGGTGCCGTACCATCCAGCCGCGCTACCAGCGTCCGCGTGCTCTGCGACGCGTGAACCTTCAGGTCGATCGCCTGCCCGCGCTGGAAGCGTTTGTGGTCGAGCTTCACCTCGACCACCGGCGGCTTGCTGGCAATCACGAACGTTTTCGACTCACGATACGTTCTGCCGAGCTGGTCGCGCAGGATGAGGCGCACGGTGTAGGTCCCATCCTGCATGTCAGTGGGAGCAAGAAAGCGGGTCTGCCAAATATCTTCCGACGAGAGGTGACGCAGCGGCTGCATCAATCCAAACGGAAACAGCGCGACAACAGACGTGATCGATGGGTCGGTTCTGACGCGAAGTATGGGGTCGCCAGGCCGAATGACGCGTGGACGCAACAACGCGCGCGGCACAGCCAGGAACGAAGTGTATGGAGTAACGAACTTGTACTGGCGCGCCAGGCGGATGATCTCGTCGATGGTGGCTTGATCGTCGCCTTCGCGCTCGATCTTCTCGAGCAGCGCATCCACGCGAGCTCGAGCCCAGAGACGAGGCAGTTGCGGGTGATCGAAAGACTCGCGCGGGAAGTTAGTTTTCCCCGTCAGCTCTACACGAGACCCGTCGCGCAAGCCGCGCACCGCGAAGGTGACGTTCTCCTGCGGCTTCTGGTAACGTCCGACCCACGAAGCCAGCGATCCGGAAAAAGTCGCGGCTTGCAGCGGGTAGACAGTATCAACGGCGCTCTCCGGCACGACCGCAAGATCCAACTGCCCGATCGGACTTCGGCCGATCTTCGACAGGAACGAGTTCAGCTTGAACTCCATGGGCTCGGTCGAAAGCACGTGTTCGAGCACTCCATCCTGCCGTTCCAGCATGCGGAATAGCGGCAAGTTGGCATCGTCGCCGACGGCGAGAATGTAAGTACGCGGGCGCTGAGTCTCCAGGAGTTGCTTCCACGCCGAGGCGTACCACGCTGCAAGTTTTCCGTTCGTGATGGGACCGCGGGTCGCGCCGCCGTCGCTCAGAATCACCAGATAAGCATTGGACGCCGCAGGGTCTGCAGCCTGTTGGAGTCCGGCCTGGAGCGCGCGTTGAATATCGGTGCCACCGCGAAATCGACTGGCGCGGACGAAATCAATTGCGTGCTGGACGTTGCCGCCATTCGCAGCACTGAGCGGCAACGCGTGGGTTTCCGAATTGAAGACCACGAGGCTGAAATGGTCGGTGGGGCGGAGCGTTCGCAGCAGCGTTTCCAGAGCCTGGTAGCTGCGCTCTAATTTTTCCCATTGCATGGAAAGCGATGTATCGAACAATACGATAACCGTCTTGGGAGGGCCGCTGGCTGCGCTTGCGGTGGGAGCGGACGGCATCATTATAGAGGTGCATCCGTGTCCCGAACGGGCGCTTTCCGACGGACCGCAGTCTCTCGACCTTCCTCAGTTCGAGAGGGTAATGCGGGGATTGAGCGACCCGCTGCCTGCTGTGCTCGGCGCGGGTGTGGCACAGGGCTGATTCGCCTGAGCCGGCTTATCAGTCTGAAGTCCACCAGAGTGGCCCCTCAGGCGCTGAAGCGCAGACACATTTGTAATGACTTAGCGGCACGAGTGGAACTCGTGCCCTTCCCGATCGCGCCAGACTCAGCGGGCTTTCGGTGAGCTATGTAAGCCCCAACCTTCCCACGGTGGGACAGTATGTCCCAAAACGCCCTGCCATCCTGACATGGCCTTTGTTCTAAATGAGTTATGCGTTCGCGAGAGGACTTCCCTCTGGCGTCTGGGCCAAGTTGTCCCCTTCATTTGACGCGCTGTATCGATCCATCTCATTGCAAACAATGGCTTTAACTTAGATATGATTGGCTGCGCGATTGCGTATTAAAGGCCAGGCATGAGGGTCGGTCTTTGGGCTCGGTCCTCGAAAAGATGCCGCCAAAACACTTATGAACAACATCGAGAAATCGCAAGTCACAAACGGACGCTTAAGTCGTCTGCTCGACCTCCCGGCGTTCAGCGCCGCGTGGGGCCGAGTTCTTGGGCTCGCTTTGCTGGCGCTTTCGGCAATGCCGTCTTACGCCGCCAAAACCAAGCCACCTAATTATTCGCCCGACCTCGCTGCCTGGGTAGCGGCGTCGACCAACGGCAAGGTAACAGTGAACGTTCAATACAAGAACTTTCCGACCAAGAGCTACCTGAAGGACCGTCAAACGGGTGGCGCAACCGTGCGGTGGCAACTGCCGACGATCACCGCCGTGAACATGACGGTGCCCGTCAGCATGATTGCGACACTGGAAGGCGAAGCCAACGTCGTCTACATCTCGCCGGATCGTCCGGTTAAGCAGTTTTCGTCTCCGGTGAATCCAACGACCGAGGAATACGCGACCGCGGTGCAGGCAGACCTGGCGGCATCGCAATATGGATTTACTGGCGCTGGCGTCGGCGTGGCCGTGATTGACAGCG
>PMSZ01000491.1 GCA_003168235.1 Acidobacteriaceae bacterium | reverse complement strand
GCATCCCAATCGGCAAACGCCCGAGGCGTCGATACTCCAACTTCCGGCGTCACCACCACCATTGCCATGGCCGGCAAATCGGGCAGAGGATAAACCTCCTCGCCGCGCCCCACTCCCAGAATCGTTCCGCCGATCAGAAACAGCGGCAGGTCTGAGCCGACTTCGGCCGCGATGCGCAGACGCGCTGTCGCGGATAGTTTCTGCTTTGAACGTGGCTTGCGCGTCTTACCCAGCGCCAACTCTAACGCAATCATGGTTGCCACCGCGTTCGAAGATGCCGCGCCTAATCCTCCCTGGACGGGCAGTCGTTTTTCGATTTCGATGGTCACTTTGACCTTGGCGCCCAGTTCTTCGAGCACACGAGTGGCGATGCGGTAGCAAGTATTCGACGAATCCAGCGGTACCCGCGGGTCGTTGCACAGGATTTCCAATCCACGGCCGCGTCCGACGGTCACGCGAATGACGTCATGCAGCGCGATGGTCTGGTAAATCGTGCGGAGATCGTGATACCCGTCGGCGCGCGCAGCGCCGATGTAGAGCCCGAGATTGACCTTGGCGAAGGATCGGACCGCCACGGTCGTCGTTTGGGAACTTCGTGAGCTGACAGAGCGCATGGAAGGGGAATTGTATGCGATTTCGTGGCTGGCGATTCCTCGCGCTCGGTTTTTCAAGCGTCGTTTTTCAAGGGCCTTACCTTTGCTACACTCCCAGTGATGCCTACTGTCACCTATCTCGAAGCCATCCGCCAGGGAATCTGGGAAGAGATGGAGCGCGACCCCTCCGTCTTTTGTATTGGCGAGGATATCGGAATTTACGGCGGCGCTTTCAAAGTCACCGACGGATTCATCGACCGCTTTGGGGCGGCGCGGGTGATTGACACTCCGATTGCCGAGTCGGCCATTGTGGGTGCAGCTTATGGGGCTTCGCTTACGGGGATGCGTCCGGTGGCGGAGTTTCAGTTCATGGATTTTATCGGGTGCGCTTTTAACCAGATCGTGAATATGGTGGCGAAGGCGCATTACCGGTGGGGAGCTCCNNTGAAGGTGGTTTGTCCGGCGACGGCTTACGATGCCAAGGGATTGATCAAGGCGGCGATCCGCGATTCTAATCCGGTTATTTTTTTCGAGCACAAATATTTGTATCGGCGAATCAAAGAAGAAATTCCCGATGACGATTATGTAGTCCCGATCGGCTCGGCGCGCATTGCGCGCGAAGGGCGCGATCTGAGCGTGATTACCTACGCGGCCATGCTGTATGTGGCGCTCGAAGCGGCGGAGATTCTGAGCAAAGAAGGCATCGAAATGGAAGTGGTCGATCTGCGGACGGTTTCTCCGCTGGATCGCGCCGCGATTGCCGCGACGGTGAAGAAGACCAACAAGGTCATCGTGCTCCACGAGCACACGCGCACAGGAGGATTGGCGGGAGAGATTTCCGCGATCATCAACGAAGAGGCGTTCGACGATCTGGATGGGCCGATTGTGCGGATCACTTCGCTCGATACGCCGGTGCCGTTTTCCCCTCCGCAGGAGGAATTTTTTCTTCCCAAGGTTTCAGATGTAGTGCGGGAGGCGCGGCGGTTGCGGGCGTACTGAAACTTCCAGGGGCGAATACTTCAGGAACGAACCGGTTTCTGGCGAATCGGGATGGGATGGGATGGGATGCGAATATGACGACCGTCCGCAGGTTTTTCTTCTACGTCGTCACAATTGCCGCGCTGGCTGGCGCGATTGTTTTCTCCCGCAATTCGCTTTTCGATCAACCAGTCCTCGCCAATCCCGCGGCGAAAGATAAAGACAAGGACAAAGACAACGCCGAAGTCACCTTCACCGCGCGCACCGAACTGGTGCTGATCCCTACGCTCGTGACCGACAAGGCCGGCCATCACATCTCCGGACTGAAGCAGGAAGATTTTACGGTGCTCGAAAACGGAGTGGAGCAGAAGATCGGCACATTCGAGGAAATCACTACCGAAGCGAAGCCGGTGCCGCGTCCGAACAGGTCCAGCGCGAGTACCGGCGAGTTCAGTAACGTGACGGCGGGCGGCCCGGAGAACCGCCGGGTCACGGTGATCATGCTCGACTTTATTAACACTCCGTTCATGGCGCAGGCCTCGGCGCGGCGGGAGTTGCTGAAGTATTTGGCGCAATCGGTCGATCAGCGCGAGCCGACCGCGCTTTACACGCTGACGCGGAGCGGCATTCATCCCGTGCATGATTTCACCACCGATCCGCGAGTGCTGGTGGCGGCGCTGCATAAGGTGAAGGGTGACACCTTCCAGATGGTCGATACGCCTGAAGATGTGGAGGCACTGACCGGAACGGCGAGTCCCGATGGCAGCGCGGGCGTCGATCCCGCGCAGGTGCAGACGGAAGCGCAAAAACTGCAGACGATGCTGGAAGATCAGGAACTGAATTTTCAGTCGTTCGAGCAGCGGCTGGCCATCACGTACACGCTGCAGGGAATGCAACAGGTGGCGCAGGCGCTGGCGGGCTTTCCCGGACGCAAATCGCTGATCTGGGCTAGCGGCGGATTTCCTTTTAGCGTGAGCGACAACACCATGCAACTCGCGCCCGCTGGACGGGACACGCTCAGCGACGTGCTGCCGATGTACGAACACACCTGGCAATTGCTCAACGACGCTCAGATTTCGCTGTATCCGGTGGACGTGAAGGGATTGCAGGTGCTGATGCCGAGCGCGTCGGTGAGCAATCCGGGGCAGAACTATCACCGCAACATGAGCTGGAGAAACCTGGACACTCAGGCGGCATTTCAGACCTTTGCGGGGATGACCGGAGGGCGCGCGTATTTTAACTCCAACGATCTGGTAAAAGGGTTTCGCGAGGCGGTGAACGACTCGGCGCAATACTACATGCTGGGCTATTATCTTGACCGGACGAAAACCAAGGCGGGATGGCGCAAGCTGGCGGTGAAGGTAAAGCGCGAGCACATCGAGGTGCGGGCGCGAAGCGGGTTCTTTGTGACCAATGCGACGGTCGATCCGGAAAGCAGCCGCCACGGGGATCTTTCGTCGGCCCTGCAGTCCCCGTTAGATTACACGTCGCTCGCGCTGACTGCGCGCTGGGACAAGATTGAAGCCGGCAAAGAGCCGGGCAAGAAGCACATCCATTACCTGATGCTGGTGGCGCCGTCTCCTCCGCTGGTAGACGAGAGCGCCGACAACCATGTAGTGCTGGAGTTCGTAACGCTGACGAAAACGGCCGAAGGCAAGCAGGTGGATCGTCCGTGGGGCCAGAAGCTGGAATTACATTTGACCGCGGAAAAGCTGGCCTCGTTGAAAAAGACTGGACTGCTCTACAACGGCGCCCTCGATCTTGCGCCGGGAGAATACTCGGTGCGTTTCGTGGTGCGCGACGATCTGAGTGGGCGCGTCGGCTCGGTCGCCGCTCCGTTGAAGGTAGAATGAAAAATGTCGTTTCAAGGACTTGAATGCGCAACTTCGTTCTAGGGATTGTGGTCACGATTCTGGTGCTGCTGATTGGCAGCCTTGGCTTGGCGCTGCTGGGCTTTCTGCCGACTCGCGCCAACACTACGCCTCCGGCGATGGAAAGTCGCATCGCGATGAGTGCGATGGATAGTTCGGTGGAGCGGCATGCTCCACGAGTGAACAATCCGGTGCCTCCAACGGACGAGAACTTGATCGAAGGCGTGAAGATCTACACCATGAATTGCGCGCTGTGCCATGGCGGCATCGACCGGCAGGCGTCGCCTTTGGCGTCATCGTTCTATCCGCCGCCGCCGAGCCTGTTGGTAGACCCGCCGGACGACCCGGAGTGGCACTTGTACTACGTGATTCGCAACGGCGTCCGCTATACCGGAATGCCGGCGTGGGACAAGGCGCTGTCGGAGACCGACATCTGGAAGGTTACGGCACTGCTGACGCGGTTAAACAAGCTCCCTCCGGCGGTGCAGACGTATTGGAAGAACGCCAGCGGCGTGGATGCTCCCAGCGCGCCAGCCGACCACGGGCATAAGTAGAGTGATTCTGTCTTATCCGGGTGGATAAGTGAAATTGATGGTGATTTGGGTTTGCGTGGCGGCGGCGTGGCCGTTCAGAGTGTAGGGTTGAAAGTGCCACTGCTTGACAGCGGCAATCGCCGCCTTTCCCAGAACAAAATATCCGCGGACAATTTTGAGGTCTTCTACGTTGCCGTCGCGTCCGACCCGCGCCTGAAGGACCACGGCTCCGTGCAGTTTCTGGGCGGCGGCTTCCGGGGGATACACGGGATTCACCGTGTGAACCAGCAACGCGCGCTCGGCATCTTCGCTGACGGAGATGGGTTCGCTGAATTGCTCGGCGCCCGTAGAAGTCGCGAGCTGCGATTGCGACGCGGAAACGGGCATCATCTGCGCCGGACTCACGGTCACGACCACGGGCGGCGCAATCGGCGGCGAGTTTCTCATGCTCTCGGGAATCGCGGCGCGTTGAACGTGCATCGGCGGCGGGGTTTCCTGTGGAGCCAGCGTGGGAACGGGCAAAGGAAAGTTGAGTGGGGGACGCGAAGGCAGACGCGTTTCATCCAGCGTCGCCTCGGTGGCTACTACGTCGAGCGAAGGCGCCGGACCGCCGGAAGTGGCGGATGTGCGGCTGAAATACGCATCCTGTTGCGCATCGCTTCCGGCGGACGCTAAGGGCGCGCCACTTTGGTCTTTATAGAAGAACGCCGCTACCGCTTCGCGCAAGACCTGGGCCCGGTTCTCCCGCGTCTGCGACAGGTAGGCCACAGCATCGCGCGATCGCCAGAGACAAAACACCAGCGCCAGGACCAGAGCGGCCGCGCAAACTTTGCGGACATCGACGGCAGGACGATTCGACCAGGCAGGCTGTTCGTCTTGCTCCGCGCCTTCGGGGGAACTGGTTTCGGCGCCGTCCGCCTCAGCTGCTAGAGATTCGCCCGTCTGCGGCTGGCTGTGCTCGGAATCAGTGGCGCCGGAGGAAGCTGCCTGGGCGCTAGTGGCGTCCGCGGCGGCGGCTTTCGCCAGGTCCGCGGCGCTCGCTGGCTGCATCTGCTCACAAGCTTTGGCCAATACCTCCTGAGCATCCGGCGGAGAGATCGGGCGATACACCAGAAAGCTGAGCCCGTTTTCCGTCATTTCCGCTGCCGCAGGCTCGCGGTCGACAATGGCGATCGCCACGGCGTCTCGGTTTGGAGTGGACTCGCGGGCCCGCTTCAGCAGAAAACTCGACTCGGGCTGATCATTCCAGTCGGCGATTACGCAGGAGTAGGCCTGTGTTTTCCCTTTTTCGATGGCGGCGAAAATGTCAGAGCAAACTTCGACGCGGATCTCCATACTCTTGCAAACTGCCGCCAGAGCTGTACCGGTGTCGGGGCTCTTCGAAAACAACAGGGCGCGGAATGCCATCGCAACCCCAGATTATCGGGATTTAGCAGGCCGCGACAGGTAACCGGTGGGCGGTGAACCCGTGGAATCCGGTCATCCCACGAACGGGCCATGGATTAGTTACGGATTTAGCAGCCGACAACGAAGGTGACTTTTGTACCCTTATGAAACCCGCTTGAAATCCATGACCCAATTGACTTCCCACGTTTTGCCACCGTCGGGCGAAAAAGCCTGTTCCCAGTGACACGACGTCGGGGTGATCTTCGACCAGATGAAGCGCACACGAATCGGCTTGCCTCGAAGCTTATCGTTGGCGTAGAAAGTGCCGACGCCGTTCTCGAAATGGCCTTTGACGGGCGGGTCGAGGTCGCCAAAAGGATTGCGCCCATCGAGCCACCAGATTGCCCACTGAGCGGTTTTGTGGTCGTACGAGCGCAGACTGACTCCGCGATAATCGCCGCCCGGC
>PMSZ01000268.1:7639-16930 GCA_003168235.1 Acidobacteriaceae bacterium | reverse complement strand
GCTTTGCTGTCGATGAGTTTGGCTTCGCCAGCAGCCTCGGCGTTCTTAACCGTCGCTTCCTTGCGCGCTTCGGCTTCGAGCTTCGATTGCTCAATCTGTTTCTGTTTCAGCGGAAGCGTGTATTGCATGGCATCGGCCTCGCTCTTGGCTTGCAGCACGCGCACGGCAGCTTGTCCTTCAGCTCCTTTGACCTGTGTAACCTTGGCCGCATCGGCATCAGCTTCCGCAATCTTTACCTGTTTCTGGTGGATCTCCGTCTCCACGCCCATGCGGTCGTTCTCTTGTTCCTTCAGCAGCAGCGATTCCAGACCCTTGGCATACTCTTGCGGAAGTTCGATATCGCGCAGCATGACTTCTTTGACGACGATGCCGTCGGTGGCGAGGCGCTTGCGGATCATTTCGGCGGAGCGCTGACGGACCTCTTCGCGCTTGGCGGAGAAGACGTCGCGCACCGTATAGGCAGGCACGAGTTCACGCCACGCGGTGGCAACTACTGGCGGCACAATTTCTTTTTCCAACGGCTGCGGCAGATTGGCTTCGATGTAGTCGAGGCGCTTGGGGTCGATCTGGTAACGGACGGTGATGGCGAGGCCGAGGGTGAGCCCCTCTTTTGCCTGAACGCGCAGGGCTTCGCCTTTGGTTGCGCCCTTGGCCAGGCCGTCTTTGGCGGGTCCGTCTTCGGCGATGCCGGTGGTGAACAACTGGTCGCGCGTGTTGAACAGTTCGACGTGTTCGACCAGCGGCACTACAAAATGCACGCCGGGATACAGAGTTCCGGCGAGCGTGCCTTTGGTCTGGCTAACCCGGACGCCGGCCATGCCGCTGGGAACGATTACGATGCCAGCCGAGATCAGCAGCGGGGCCCAGGCCAGCATCACCAGCGCGGCCGATGTGCGCCATCGCATCGCAGGCGCGGGACCGAGCGAACTTCCCTCGTGTGCGCCGGCTTCAGGATCGGGATGTAAACGCCGACGTTGCCACATAATCAGCAGGTAGGCATCGTAAGAGAGAATTCCGGCGGCGATCACAAACATCGCGATTCCCGCATAGAGCAGCAAATACTTGAGCAGCAGCATGGTGGCTATCCTTTCAGTGGCGCTTGTTGGCAGAAGTGGGTTGAGGAGTTTCCGCGCGGCGGGCGAACGCGGTGCGGACGATTTGTCCGAAGATGAGTTCTTCAATCAGCAGAGATGTGGCCAGCGAGAACGTCAGACCGCCGATAATGACAAGACCTTGTAACATCGTTTCCATGATTGACTCCATTGCTTCGATAGTGGAAAAGCAATCGGGGAGCCAGGACTAAGTTGTTGAAACTAATGAGGTCAATGTCACAAGGAGATTTGAATTGCGTGTCTAGGGCAACCCGAGCGTGTGCGGAGCGACACGCAAGAATATGAAGCGGGACGCCGCTGCTCCCCGAACGCCGAACGAGCATCGACCGGCGACCGGCCTGAAACTTAGCACCGACCTCCGCATCCCATGTTGTGCTAAGGTCGGCTTAAGCGTAAGGACCAAAATGATTACTCGGCTCGAAGACAAGGAACTGAAACGGAAGAGTCGCCGCGAACTCCTCAAGCTGGCGCCGATCGTTGCTCTGGGAGCGTTTGCGTTTCCCAAAGTGAGCAACCGGCTAATCGAGGAGGGAGTTCGTTTTAGCGACTGGGCAGCGGGGGAAATGTTTCGTTCGCAGCATCTCGCGCAGACTTTCTCGAATTCCGAGGTCGTGCCGTTCGCAAAATTTCCTTACAACTTCTACGACGTGGTCGATCCCGGAGTCAATCTGGAAAAGTGGACGCTGACGGTTGAAGGCGACGTGCGGCATCCCGGCGAGTACACGCTGACGCAGATCCAGGCGTTGCCGAAGATCGTCCAGAACACGCGGCATATTTGCGTGGAAGGGTGGGACGTCATCGGTTCGTTTGGCGGCGCGCGAATCTCAGATTTTCTCAAACTGATCGGAGCGAACGTTGGACCGAACAACCGCGCGCGCTTTCTTGAGGTCACGTGCGTGGATGATTACTACGAGTCGATTGACATGGCTTCCGCGCTGCATCCGCAGTCGTTGTTCTGTTATGAAATGTACGGCCAGCCGCTTGATCGCGGTCACGGTGCGCCACTGAGGCTGCAGATGCCGACTAAATTGGGATACAAGCAGGCAAAGTATCTCGATACGATCCGCATAACAAATGTGTTGACGTCTGGCAAAACCGGCTACTGGGAAGACCAGGGCTATAGCTGGTTCGGAGGACTGTGATGGCGGACGAACCCAGTGGCGATGGCAGGCGCGAAGAGATCAAGAAAGAGGGAATAAGGGACGACGTTGCTGGGTCGGAACCCGCGTCATCCGCAGGACCGGAAGTGTGCGAAGCCGTAGTGGCAAAGCTGGAGATGGTCGCCGACGAGTCCGCTCCCAAAGAGCCGGTGCCGGTAGAAGCGCGGGCAGAAACTACGGCTAAGGCGGAGGAAGCCGAACTCGTCCGTGCCGCGTACGAGCATCCGCTGGCGATTAGGATTACGCACTGGGTGAACGCTATCAGTCTGTTCGTGATGATCACCAGCGGGTTGCGGATTTTTCGCGCCTTCCCCAGTTTCGGGCCCAAGATCCCGGAAAAGATTCTGCTCGATATACCGAAGTCGCTGACGCTCGGAGGGTGGCTGGGCGGGGCCTTGCAGTGGCACTTTACGTTTATGTGGTTCTTTGCCGCCAGCGGCATATTTTATCTGCTGTTTCAGATTTTCAGTGGCCACTATCGAACCATGTTGTTTATGCCGCGCGACATTTCGGGCGTGTGGCCGATGGCGCGGCACTATTTTCTGTTTGGGCCGAAACCTCCGGCGATGGGACAGTACAATCCTTTGCAGAAGTTGGCTTACACTTCGACCGTCGGACTCGGGGCGCTATCCTTGCTCACCGGCATGGTGATGTACAAGCCCACGCAGTTTTCGTGGCTAGCGTTTTTGTTTGGAGGATTTCACCTGACACGCATCTGGCATTTCGCCGCGATGTGCGGCTTCCTGGCGTTTATTCCCGGACATCTGATCATGGTCGCACTGCACGGGTGGGCGAATTTCTTCTCCATGTTTTCGGGGTGGAAGCGCGAGCCGGAATATCAGGAATAATCGGGGATTGCATCGAGTGATCGCGTCGGGGGATCGGGTCGTCGGGCAGATCAGAAGGACCTGAGTTTTTTTGATGGCCCAACGACCCTATCACTCATAATTCCTGTGACGGCAGCTTAGTGCTTCATGCTGTCGTCAGACTTCATTTCATCCTTCTTCGTGGTGTCGGTTTTCTTGGCCGTCTTCTTGGATTTCTTTTTGTTCTTGGACGAGTCTTTCGCCATGTCGTCCTTTTTCATGGAGTCGCCCTTCATCTGGTCGCTCTTCATCGAATCGGTTTTCGCGGTGTCCTGTTTCATGGTGTCGCTCGACTGCGCGAAGGCCACGGCACAAAAGAACATAGCGGCGGACATCAGCTTCACAAACATATGCTTCATAAACACGTCTCTCCTGTTGGGACTTGTTCGCAGATTGGCCGCCGCGATTTCGCGGGGCCGTGCATGGGATGCCTGGAGCGAAAAGAAGTTACAGGTCACAGAAAAAAGCCGCCATCAGATTTTCGCTGACGGCGGCAATCAAAGGAGAACGAGGAAAACTTGAGTTTCGAAAGCGAAAGTTATCGGATCCGAATCAGGCGCGCAGCTTGCGCCGGATCACTCCCGCAATGCCGATCAGGCCGGTCGAGAGCAGCAGCAGGCTCTCCGGTTCCGGCGTGGCCAGGCCACTCTTGGGACCGTTCCAGCGGGGGGTGCGAAACTTAAGGTTGTCATGTCGATCGTCGCTAGACGAGAAGCTGATTGCACTCCGATTCGCCACAGGGCTCCCGAGCACGATTCTTGCGGTAACAGACCCGCCGACGGGAGCGGCGTTGCTGAACGCGGCGAACGTCGCGGGCGTGGCCTTTGGCGCTGACTCGATGGCGCTAGTCAAGGCGGAAATTCGATTCTCGCCGTAGACACCGGACTGGAGGGCCGTGGCCGGAACGGAATCCGCCAGGGCCAACGGAGACAGTAACAGGGCCACCAACAACGAGAAAAGACGGCTACTAGGCAACAGCATAGATCCTCCAAAACTCTTATTCAAACACTCTGGCTAACTCTGCCTGCGGGGAGGACGTGACCTAGAAGTGCAACTGCTATGCCAAGGGAAGTGAAAAACTGTGCCTACTGCTGCAAGTACTTGCCGAGTGCGGAAACGGGAAAGTGAAAACATGTGCGGAATGTCCCTTCCACAGCGGGACAAAGTGTTCGCCAGTAACCGTGGTCAGTAACTCCTGGTAACCAGAAGAAAGTAACGAAGAGGATCTTGCCGTCAAAAACGATCTCGCTGGCAGCTACGCCTTCAATAATTTCCAGCCTAGAGCAATTCCGTTCGAGACGTGATGCCTCGCGGAACCTTCGCCGACGTGCAAGGCCAGCATTGCTTTGAAAGAGCGGGGGTTCGACCGGAATACCTGCATGGTGCGCCGGCGCAGATGACTGTGTTTGGCCATGAACAGCATCAAGTGAGACATCAGAGTGGGACGCCGGAGGAGGGATCGATGGGCGTTTTGATAGTGGGCGAGATCGGCGCTGGCGAGACAATCGCCCAGCAACAGCGCCTGCCGGAAAGCGAGGCAGAGTCCTTCTCCGGTAATGGCGTCGACCCCTCCGGACGCGTCTCCGACTAATACCGCATGTCCGCGATAAACACTTCGCAACTTTCGGAGGGCCGTCGTGGCGCCGCGTTCACTGGAAATTAGGTTCGCGCCTCTGAGGCGAGCGCGAAGCTCCGGAAATTCGTCGAGCGCGTCGTCATTTCGCAAGCGGAACTTTGGATCGGACGAGATCAGGGCCACGCAAACTTCGCCGCGGCTCACAGGCGTGACATAAACCTGACAGCGACGTCCCCAATGCAGTTCCATGAAGCTGCTCCAGGGCGCAACGTGGTAGTGACGGCGAAAGCCAAAGCGCAGGCTCTTGTTCTGTGAAGCAGCCTCGTTGTCGCGATCCAGTTCGGCCCAGCGGCGCACCCGGGAGAAACTTCCATCAGCTCCTACCACCCAGCGCGCACGCACTAATTCTGTTTCTTTTTCGTCTGTACTTGCCACCAGCGCGCCTTCCGGGCGAATCCCAGCGACGGCTGTATGCCACAGCATATGTACGCCGCAAGCTGCGGCTCGATCCAGCAGGAGGCGATGCAGATGTGTACGCCGGATTCCATAAGCCGGGTCACGCGGAAACGCAGCCTCAGCCATCACGCCATCGCTGACGAAACGAATGCCGCGGAACGGAAACGATTCGTCTGCGGGCAGCGAAACTCCAAGCTGGCGCAGGGCCTCCACGCCTTCAGGCATTAAGCCTTCGCCGCAGGATTTATCGATCGGCGGGACGGCGCCATCCGCCACGACCACGCTCAAACCGTGATGGCGCGCCGCAATGGCCGTCGCCAGACCGGCGGGTCCGCCGCCGACAACAAATACATCCACCGGACTCGAAAACACCGCCTTAGATCTCAACACTGACGTTCTACCACTCCAGCAAAACAAATTCCGCGCAGAACCCCGGGCCCATTGCCGCCAATAAACCAAGCGTGCCCGGAGTTGGGCGCCGATTCTTCATGACCTCTTCGAGCACTACCAGAACAGACGCCGACGACAAATTCCCCGTCCGGCGCAGGCATTGCCACGAAACTTCAAGTTCGCCGTTCTGCAACCCAAGCGCCTCGGCGGTCGCTTCCAGGATTTTCGGGCCTCCGGTATGCAGCACCCAGTTGCCGATGCCGGCACGGGTCAGTCCTCGTTCGGCGAGAAAGTCGTCGAGATCGTGCGCCAGGTTCTTGCGGACCAGGTCCGGAATCTCGCGGGAGAGGACGATGCGAAATCCTTTTTCCGATACATCCCAGCCCATCATCTCTTCCGTGTTGGGATAAAACACGGAACGGGTGGCGAGAATGCGAGGACCGGAAAGTCCGCACTCCGCGCCGGCTATGATCACCGCCGCCGCGCCGTCGCCGAACAACCCGGAGGAAATGAGGTTGGCCATCGAGAGATCCTCGCGCTGCAGCGTGAGCGAGCAGAGTTCCACCGACAACACCAGCGCGACCTGATCGGGATACGCACGCACATAATCGGCGGCGCGCGAAATGGCCGCTGCGCCCGCCACACAGCCAAGTCCAAAAATCGGAACGCGGCGAATATTTCTGCACAATCCCATCTGGTTGATGAGTAGCGCGTCGATCGAGGGACTGCTGATGCCCGTCACCGAAGCAAAAAAGAACGCCCCCAGATTTCGGCCATGCAGACCCGCGTCCGCGAGCGCGCCAGCAACCGCCTTCTCACCCAACTCCTTGGCGACGCGGATCCAGTGGCGATTGGCTTCGCCCCAGGTTCTCATCTGCATGTATTGTTCTTTCGGAAGGGCGAGAAAACGTCCGTCGACCGCGACGTGGCGATGTAAGCGCCGCAACACGTTCGGGTTTTCGATGCGATCACCCCAAAATTCCTGCAGCGCCGCGAGCAACATCTCCTGCGAGTAGTAATGTTGGGGGAAGGCACTGGCCGCGCTTGCGATTCGCATGGTTGTTGCCACCGAAGACTGGATTCCCGTCTGCTACCGGTTTCACGAGATTGTATGCCGATTCCCGAAATTTGGCTGCCGATGGTAAAGTTGAGCTTGTAAAAACTCGGTCAACAACAGGACGAATATGAAATTCCTCGCCGGATTAATCCTCGGTTTGCTGGTCGTGCCCCTCGGAGTTTATTTGTATTTCAGCAGCGGCAGCGCACCCGTTGCCACCACAGACTCCGACATGCCCTTCGAACACATGCTCGCGCACAAAGCGCTCGCCGCGCGCATCACCAAGGATATGCCGAAGACCGTGCCGATCCAGCCGACCGAGGCCAATCTGCTGGCTGGCGCCGACCTCTACAAGCAACACTGCGCCGTTTGCCACGGCTTGCCGCTGACACCGAAGAGCGCGATTGCAGCGGGAATATATCCGCATCCGCCGCTCCTGCTTGAGGGCAAAGGCGTGACCGACGACGAGCCTGGCGAAAGCTACTGGAAGATTTTCAACGGCATCCGCCTGAGCGGCATGCCGGGATTCAGCAAATCGCTTTCAGAGACCCAAATGTGGCAAGTCGCGCTACTGGTAGCCAACGCCGACAAGTTGCCGCCCTCGGCAAAAACTGCCCTAGTTACGCCTGCCGGCGTCACAGTGCCAACCACCTTGCCGTCACCGTCGCCGGTGCCGCCTCCTCCGCCGTTTCCTAGTCCCTCGACGCCAAAATGAGCCGGTTGTAGATTGGCCGGGGCTGTCTGAAGTCCGCTAACCCCCCGGCCTCATCTCGCGCTATCGTGTAGGCATGGGGTTCGGTCGTCCCAGGAAACTTTTCACCGAAGCGGAGCTCTACGACTACGCTGTGGGCGCGCTCGGCCGCCGTATGCGTTCGGTCGCTGAGCTGAAACGCCTGCTGCGCAATCGTGTCGAGACCGACACCGAGTTCGGAAAGACGCTGGTGGAACTCATCGTCGTCCGCCTGAAAGACCAGGGCTATCTGAACGACGCCAAGTATGCGGCGGCGTTTTCATCGTATCGCCGCGACAACGAAAAATTCGGACGCGCGCGCGTGGTCAACGACCTGAAAGCCAAGGGAGTGCACGGCGAGGTGATCGATAAAGCGGTTTCTTCGGTTTATGACGAGGTGAAAGAAGAAACCCAAGCGCGCGCGTTCCTTCGCCGCAAGCGCCTGCAGAAGCCCAAAGACCGGGACCAGAAGCAGACCGCCCGTATCTTTCGCCAATTGATGCGCGCCGGGTTCGGATCGAAGACGATTTTCACCATTCTGAAAAAATGGGATGTGGACGAAGAAACTCTTACTGAGCTGGAAAACGAGACTTCAGAAACCTGACTTTTCGCGGTTGCGCCCATGTCTTATCTCTGATACAAACTTGCAGTCGAAATCTCTAATCTTTTGGAGGAATGGATGAAAACCAAGTTCTGCGTAGTACAGTTCTGTTTGGCAATTGCAATGTTGTTGGCTCTGGCGACGTTTGCCTACGGCCAGGACGACGTGAAGAAAGGGGCCGACGATACCGGCAAAGCCACCGACACGGCCGCGAAGAAAACCGGGCACGCGACCAAGACCGCCGCCAAGGATACTGGCAAAGCCACGGCAAAGGCTGCCGACAAGACTGCCAGCGCCACCAAGACCGCGGGCAAAGATACCGGCAAAGGCGTGGCCAAAGGCGCTAAGGCGGTTGGCCATGGCGTGAAAAAAGGCGCCGAGAAAACCGACGACGCGGTGAAGAAGTAGTTGAAGAGCTAGAAGAACTGATGGAGGGACGAGCGTCCCCGCCCGTCCCTCGCAGTGATGACGATCCTCCAAACCCCACGGCTGCTGCTGCGCGAATTTATCCCCGAAGACGCCGACGCTCTGGCTCAAGTTCTGTCCGATCCTGAAACCATGCGCTATTATCCCGCTCCTTACGATCGCGCCGGAGTCGAGCAATGGATTGCGCGAAACCGGCAGCGTTACGTTGAGGACGGCGTCGGCCTTTGGGCTTTGGAGTTGAAGAGCATAACGGAATTCATCGGCGATTGTGGCATCATCCGGCAGCAGGTCGATGGCGAGCACCTTTACGAAATCGGATACCACCTGCGCCGCGACTTCTGGGGGCAGGGATTTGCGACCGAAGCGGCGATCGCTTGCCGCGAGTGGGCCCTCGCACATCTTAAAGCCGAGCGCCTGATTTCCCTGATTCGCCCCGAGAACATGCCTTCACGCCGCGTCGCCGAGCGCAACGGCATGACGATCTGGAAGGAGATTGTCTGGCGCGGCCTCCCGACCTTGGTTTATTCCACGGAGAAGGCCGCCAGCCAGCGCAATCAACCCAGCTGCGATTAAGAGGTGGAGTGGGGCGTGCGTTAACATTCAGGCGCTAGACTCTGGGTTAAACTCTGGGTTGATCCCAAGCTTACGTTCGAAGTTCAACTCAACGTAGAGCCAACCAAGCGCATGCACAAGGCTACAATCCTGTTCAATCCCAACTCCGGCCGCCGCGGCAAAAAGCGGGACGCGGAGTTGAACCACGCCATTGGCATTCTGCAGTCGGCTGGCGTGCGCACCGAGCTTACCGTTTGCCGCTCTAGCCGCGAGGCGACCGACAACGCGCGCTGCGCGGTTGCGGACGGCAGCGACACGGTCGTTGCCTGCGGTGGCGACGGGACGATCCACGATGTGATTCAGGC
>PMSZ01000268.1:0-7595 GCA_003168235.1 Acidobacteriaceae bacterium | reverse complement strand
GTGGAATATGAAGACCTGCAAGGCAAAGCCGCTTCGCGATACTTTACAGTCGCCGCGGGGATCGGCGTGGATGCGCATTTATTTTACAAACTTACCGCCGACCTTAAGAACCGTTCGGGCATGGCGGCATATTACTTCAAAGCCTGGCAATTGTGGGCGACTTATAACATGCGCCGTTTCGAGGTCGAATACTCCAACGGAAGCGGCCATCGCGAGCAAGCATTGCTGACCGAGTTGATGGCGGTCAGGATCGGTTTCTTCGGAAATGTCTTGCGAGAATTTGTTCCCGGAGCCTCGCTCGACTGCGACGAGTTGCGCGCGGTGATGTGCCGCACCGCCAGCCGCAGCGCCTATCTGCAATATGTGGCCGGAGCGCTGATTGGCCGCCGGTGGAATATTGACGGCATTGACTTAGTCAGCTGCTCGGAAATTGTCTGTAAGCTACCGGAGAAAAGCGGCGGTCGTCCCACCAATGAGAACGAAGCCCACCATGGTCCCGAAGAAGGCCGTGTCTATGTCGAGGCCGATGGGGAGTTCCTCGGGCGCCTGCCTGCGCGTATGACGATGGAAGCCAACGCCCTGTCACTGGTCGTGCCAGCGGCGGGCAACTGAGGATCGGTAGTGAGTAACGTTTTTCCGCTAAACTAAACTCCCTTGGAACCCGTCACCCACTTTCTATTTGGCGCTAACATGGGCCGCGCCGGACTGAATCGCAAAACTGCGCTGGCCACCGTCACGCTGACTCTGGCGGCCGAAGCTCCNNTTGTCGTCGCGTTCGTCTATGCGATCTGGCGTCTGCGCGGGCGCAAAACTCGTAACCCAAACCTGCCTCCGCGGTGGGGACTGCTGTTCGCCTACGCTTGCCTCGCCGGCCTCAGTCACATACTGCTCGACTACACCAACAATTACGGAGTGCGACCCTTTTGGCCGTTCTCCGAGCGCTGGTATTCGGCTGACCTTGTCTTCATCGTCGATCCCGTTCTGCTGGTTGTGCTCACGCTCGGTCTGATCGTGCCCAGCTTATTTGCGCTCATCAACGAAGAGATCGGCGCCACGCGCAAGGGCGCGAATGCCATGCCGAAAGGAAGACTGGCCGCGACCCTGGCCCTGGCCGCCGTGTTCGCATATTGGGGGCTGCGCGACCATGAGCACAGCCGCGCCGTGGCCGCGCTCGAAGCGCGCACGTATCAGGGAGTGGATGCAATCCGGGTTTCGGCCTACCCGCACTGGGCCAATCCGTTTCGCTGGTATGGAGTCGTGGAAACTCCGGCATTCTTTGCCACTATGGATGTCGCCGCGATGACGGCGACTTCGATGACTCCCGAAGTCGATCCCGAGGGCGAAATGCGGATTCGCTACAAGCCCGAAGAAACGCCTGTCACTCTGGCGGCGAAGAAAACCTACCTTGGGCGTGTGTATCTGAGTTGGGCGCAATATCCAATCACGGAAACCGAGGTCCTGAGCAACGATCCCATGAACAACACACGCGCCGCCTACGTCGTTCGTTTCCGCGATCTGCGCTATGACTATCCCGGAAGCCCGGCGCGCGCAACGCTGGGAGCGAGCGTGTTGCTCACCCGCGATCTGCAGGTGGTAGACGAACGTTTCGGGATGCGGGGCGCGAGTTCGCGGTGATGCGGCGCGGTGATGCAGGTAAGGATTTCGGCGATCACGGATCGGATGGTGGATTGACGCTCCATGGATTGACGCTGGATTGACGCTCCTTGACCGCCGGGCTGCGCTCGCGCAACAATCCTAATTAGCTTTGGTGAGGTGGATGATGCTGGCTTATTTGTTTGTTGTTTTCGCGGTACTGGCGCGGATGCCCTTTATGCCGCATCCCTGGAATTTCACGCCGGTGGCAGCGGCGCTGCTCTATTTCGGAGCGCGCGGCTCCCGGCGCCAGCTCTGGGTGCCCTTCGTATTGCTCGCCGTGTCGGACGTGATCCTCACCAAATTTGTGTACTCGTATGTATTTTCCTGGGACCACTTCGTGACTTGGGCATGGTACGCGGCGATTCTGTTGCTCGGGACACGGCTGCGCGAAAACAGCAACTGGTTGCGGATCGGCGGAGCCGCTCTCGCGAGTTCCGTCTCATTTTTCATTTTGAGTAATTTCGCCGTCTGGGCGTGCTGGAACGATCTCTATCCGAAAACGCTGGCCGGCCTGATGACCTGCTACGCTGCGGGACTGCCGTTCTTCCAGCGCGCGTTCGCCGGCGACATGCTCTTCACAGCAGCGATGTTTGGATTGCCTGCACTTGCGGCCGCAATCGCCGGCTCGACCGGCAAATCCCGCGGAGCCGCTGCCGCCTAGGTTGTGGAGCGACCGGCGTCCTGCCCGTCTGCTGAAGCAGCAGCCTGGCCTGTCTTCGCTCGGCCCGTCTTGGCTCGGCTCATCTTCGCTCGCCGCCACATCAACCACGCCACTACGAGAACCGCAACGCCCGTCACAATCCACACAAAATGGTGGGCGAAAAGATTCCCGGCCAGCGTCACCACTCCCGGGCCGAACCAAAGCGTAAGCAAAGCTTCAATAAGAAAGCGCACAAAGCGTCCCGCAAAAATCGCCAGCAGAAAATGGCCGAAGTTCATCTCAAAGGCGGCCGCTGCCAGCACCACAATCTTGAACGGCGCCGGTGGCGGCAACATCGCCGGAAACATCAGCGCCCAGAATTCGTGATGCTCGAACGATTGGTGGATTTTCTCGAAGCGCTCCGGCGAAAGCCGCTTGCGCAGCAGCACCTCACCGCCAGCGTACCCGATGAGGTAAATCACGATGCTTCCGAGCGCTCCTCCCGCCGACGCTAGCAGCACGTAGAGCAGAAAGCGCGAACGGTCGTTGTAAACGTAGCCGACAAAGATGGCATCCAGCGGCATGCCGAAGAACGAGCCATCCACCGCCGCAAACGCCAGCATTCCCCACGGCCCCAGTGGCGCGAGAACATGCCGGATCCAATCGCCGTAAGCGTGGATGAAATGTTTAATTTTGGTCAAGAGGTAAGTTTACGCGAAGGGAGACTAACGACCTTCCTTATGCTCCGTCTTTCCCGCAATCAACTCCAGTGCGTGCGGCAGCAAATCCATCACTGCTTCAAGCGATTCGACCGCGCCCGCCGGCCTGCCAGGCAGATTTAAGATCAAGCTCGCCTCCCGCACGCCGCATACGGCGCGGCTCAGCGCGGCAAAGGGCGTCTTCTGGATTCCACGCAAACGAATCTGTTCAGCGATGCCCTCCACCAGACGATGACACACCGCGATTGTCGCTTCCGGAGTCACGTCGCGCGGGGCAATCCCGGTCCCGCCCGTCGTCACCACCAGCCGTGCTCCCCGGCATAGCTCAATCAGTTTTTCCTGGATCGCGGCGCGCTCATCGGCCACCACGGCGCGCAAGACAACTTGAAAATTCCGCCGCAGCAGCGCTTCCGCCACAGCCGGACCGGAGAGATCCACGCGTTCGCCGCGGGAACAGGAATCGCTGACGGTGAGCACGGCCGCTGTCATTCGTTCTGCCGTCATATTTCGGCCGTCGTTGTTTCGGCCGTCATTCTTTCGAACGACGCATCAGGTGTCGAGGAGGACATCTTCACCCTCAGCCGTTGAGTCGCGCTGGGCTTCATCCAGCAGCCGCAACCCTTCCATCAGCAGTCCCTGCGTATTCAGGGTAGTCGTTTCTTCGGACGACTTGGCGTTGAAATCAATCTGGAAGTTTCCGTCAGTCCAGCGAAGAACTTTGAAAACCGCACTGTCACCTTTGACCGCGCCGTAGATGGCGTGGTGCGCTTGTCCCTGATTGAAATAGATTTCGCATTTCTCGTCGGCCCGGGTCATGGTGAGCAAGCAACTCTTGCGTCCCATTTCAAGCGATTGCACCAGGTCGATTACATTCATCTGTGACAAGTTGCCGCGCAACACGCCGTCGGTCGAAGCCGCCTTGCTCAGCTTTTCCAGCGCGATCCGGTCGACCACGCGCTTGATTTTGTGGATGGCATCCTTCAGGAAAAACGGTTTTTCCAGATAATCTTCAATGGGGTCCTGCAGCGACAGTCGTTCGCTGATGTCGGACTTGCTGGCCATCAGAATCACGGCGATCCCAGCCGTTGCCGGCCGGCTTTTCAGTTTTTCCAGCAACTGCCGGCCATCCATTCCCGGCATGCGGTAGTCGCTGATCAGAATGTCGGGCAGGCTGTCGACCGCTTTCAGCAACGCATCGGCCGCGTCAGTTGCGACCGCGACATCTGCCAGCGGCGAAAGCGCCTGCTGCAACATCCCCAGCACCATCGGGTTGTCATCCACCAGCAGGATTTTGACGTTGCTTGCCATAACTTTGAATCAAGGGCAACTACTTTTGCTTCGCGCTTCTTCGGTAGTCGCCGCTCTTGCCGCCGGATTTTTTCTGCAAAACTACTTCCCGGATTTCGATGCCCTTGTCGAGCGCCTTGCACATGTCGTACACAGTCAGAGCGGCCACGCTGGCCGCAACGAGCGCTTCCATCTCCACGCCAGTCTCTGCTGTGGTCTTTACTTTTGTGGCAATAGCCACGCCATTTTCGCACACGCGTAGGGTCACAGCAATGTGCGTGAGCGGCACCGGATGGCACATCGGAATCAATTCCGCGGTGCGCTTCGCCGCCATGATTCCCGCCGTTCGCGCCACTTCGAGAGGGTCGCCCTTCGGGTTCTGAGGCAGCGCGCGCAGCACCTCTGGCCTCATCAGAACGAAGGCGCTGGCCTCCGCTTCTCGCGGCGTGCGTGCCTTCGAGGAGACATCGACCATGCGGGCCGTTCCCTGTGCGTCGTAATGGGAAAGAACGCGGCTCTTCTTCGGCATCTTTAACAGGTTATCGCACCCACTCTCGTCACCGTAGGTCTAACTTCATCTCGACAACACCGACACCCACTCTCCAACCTCAATCCGCTCGCGCTCGGGAGGAACCACCACATAACCATTTGCCCGCGCCAGCGCTGCGATGTCGCCTGATCCCTGCCACCGGGCCAGTTCCACCTCGGCATTCTCAAACTCCCCCACCAGCACTGCCGGAAGAAATCTTTTTAATCCCGTCTTCGTCCGGATTTCGGATTTCAACCGTGCCCGAAGAAAAACCATTCGTTGCGGTGTCATCCCCGCCAGCGCCTCGATCATGGGCCGCGCGAACAGTTCGAACGTCACCATAGTGGATACCGGGTTCCCCGGCAGACCGAAGAAGTATTTCTTGCCACACGAACCGAAAACCACCGGCCTGCCTGGCTGGATCAGCGCTCCGGTGAAATAAAATTCCGCCTTCAACTCGCCGAGAACCTCCTCCACCAGATCGTACTTTCCCATGGAGACGCCGCCCGTCAGCAGCAGCAGATCGCAACCCAGTCCTTCTTCAATCAACTGCCGCAATCGGCTCCGCTCATCAGGAGCGATTCCTAACCGCACTGGCTCCCCGCCCGCCGCTTGCACCTGCGCCGCCAGCGCATACGAATTCGAGTTCCGAATCTGTGCCGGGCCTGGCGTGGCGTCAATCTCCACCACCTCGTCTCCGGTGGAAAGCACGGCCACGCGCGGCTTTCGAAAGACCTGTACCTGGCTCTTGCCGACCGATGCTGCGATGGCAATCCCCGCATGGTCCAGGCGCCGTCCGCGATCGAGCAGCATTTGTCCGGCGAGCGCCTCCGCACCGCGTGGAACAAAGTTCTCGCCCGGGCTGACGCCGCGCCGCACTTCGATCGATCGGTTCCCCAACAACGGCGATTGATTCCCCAACAACGACGTCTGTTCCACCATCACGACTGCGTCGGCTCCCGGCGGCAGCGGAGCCCCGGTCATGATCCCAGCCGCTTGCCCGCGTCCTACCGAGCATGTTCCGGGCTCCGGCCAGTCTCCGGCCTTCACCTCGCCCACCACTTCCAGCCGCGCCGGAACTTCCGCCAACTCCGCCGCCCGGACCGCGTAACCGTCACGAGTGGCCCGATCAAAGGGAGGAAAATCGCGGTCGGCAAGAATGCGCTCCGCCAGCACACGGCCCGCTCCCGCCAGCAGATCGACCGTCTCTACTGCTTGCGGACGCACTCCGGCCGCATGACGCTCAACCACATGCCGAGCGTCCTCAAAGCTCAGCACAGCTGGGGTGGGACCGGAAGACATGCCGAGATGATACGTGATCGGACTGATGGAGGGACGGGCGATCGAAGAACCAGCTTACCGCGCCAGTTCCTGGCCCAGAACGGTGGCGTTGCTGGCGAAGCCGAGGCCGGTTTCCAGATCGACCAGGCCCGAGCGGACCAGCTTGGCGATTTCTCCGTCGAAATGCTGCATGCCTTCGTTGCCGCTGGCTTTGATGGCGTCGAGAAGAGTGCGTCCGGGGCGCTCGCCTTGTTCGATGCAGTCGCGGGTGCGGGTATTGGACTTCAGAATTTCCACGACAGGAACGCGGCCGCCGCCGTCGCTGCGCGGAATCAGGCGCTGGGCGATGACATAGCGGAAAACTTTGGCGAGGCGCTCGCGCACCGATTGCTGTTCCGTTGCCGGAAAGGTGCAGATGATGCGTTCGATTGTCTTCGACGCGTCGACGGTGTTGAGGCTCGAGAGAACGAGGTGCCCGTTCTCGGCGGCTTCGATCAGGATTTCGAGCGTTTCACGGTTGCGGATTTCACCCACCATGATGACGTGCGGCGCCTGGCGGAGAGCGGCTTGCAACGCCAGGGTGAAATTCGGCGCGTCGCTGTGGAGTTCGCGCTGATGCACGGTCGATTTCTTGTGCCGGTGCAGAAACTCGATCGGGTCCTCGACCGTGAGCACGTGATAGCAATGCTCGATATTGATGCGATCGATCAGCGCGGCCAGCGTAGAGGACTTACCCGATCCAGTCCCGCCGGTCACCAGGATCATCCCATTGCGCACGTTCGCGGCTTCTTCCAATTGACCGGGCAGACGCAGCGAACTGAAAGTCGGAATCACGGTTGGAATGACGCGCATCACGATCGCGCAGCTTCCACGCTGGATAAAAATGTTGACGCGGAAGCGGGCCAATCCAGGCAATCCGTAGGAGACATCGCACGAACCCTGCTCGCGCAGGGTGTTGATGGCTTGCTTGTTGGTGCCAATCAGATCGGCTGCGATGCGGCGCGTGTCATCCGCCGAAAGCGTTTTGGTGCCAGGGATTTCGACGGCGGTGAGTTGTCCGTGAATTTCGACCTGGGGCGGACGGCCGGGCGAAAACATCAGATCGCTGACCTTCTCGGAGGTGCGCAGCATTCCGGCAAGAAGGACCGTGGTTGGAATGGAGTCGGTCCCGCTGATGCCCTCAAAGGCAATCGCAATCGGGGAATTCCCCGGAGCTGCCATTCCATACACTCCTGATGATCAGATTGCCGCCACAGGGGAGAAGGCTGCGGAAGAAGCTATTCCTTGAATGTAACGCGGATGTGCAGAAGAGCGAAGGACAAGTAGGTCATGGTCTTGGGTAACGAAAGGCAGTTGCCAGTACCCAGTTGCCAGTGAAAAACAAAATGTAGTCCGGTCTGGGTACTGGTACTGGTTATTGTTTTGCGCCTTTCTTCTTGCCGAAACCGGTTTCTACGGGAGCTCCGATGCTGGCCAGGAGATC
>PMSZ01000476.1 GCA_003168235.1 Acidobacteriaceae bacterium | reverse complement strand
GCATACGCCTTCACCATGCCGCAGAGCCCGGGGTTGCGGCCATGAAGCGCCCGGGGTTGAAGTTATGAATCGAATGATGGCAATTGCCGAGCGCGAAATGCGTAAGTTCTTCCGCTCTCCCACCCTCATGATGGCGTCGATGATCATGCCGCTGGTGCAGTTGATTGTCTTGGGGAATGCCTTTGGTGGGAAGATTCGGGACGCGAAAATGGGCATCGTGGATGAGGACCACGGGACCCAGGCGGTGCGGATCAGGGAAGCGTTCGACGCAGTGCACGCGAACATGCGGACGTTCGTTGCGATTCCGTATGACAACGAGGTGCAGGCGCGTGAGGACGTGCGTAACGGAAAGATTCAGGGTGCGGTGATTATTCCGGCGCAGTATTCGAAGATGGTGTACGAGAAGAATCATCCGCGGATTGCGCTGATTGTCGACAATAGCGACAACTTCATGAGTTCGACGCTGGAAGACGAGATGACGGCGGTGACGGACGCGTTGAACCAGCCGGACATTTCTCCGCGGCTGTTGCAGCAGACGGCGCTCGAGGTGGTGGAACTGTATCCGTATATCGAGTACATGAAGTACCTGCTGCCGGGGTCGATTACGCTCGCGATGTTTGTCTCGGTGATGATCGGCGGCGGTATGTTGTACATCGACGACAAGGCGCGCGGAGTACATGAAGGTTATCTGGTGACTCCGATTACGAAGACGGAACTGGTGCTGGGTTTGAATGGCGCGGGAGCGATCAAGGCAGTGATGACCGGGGTGGTGATCACATTGATCGGCGCGCTGCTGGCGGGAGTGGGGACGATTTTTAGCGTGAGGACGATCTTCGGCTTGCTGGTGATGATCGTGCTGACGTCGGTGGCGTTCAACTCGATGATGTTTCTGCTGATGGTGAGGATTGAAGACCCGCTCGTCCCGCGCGCGATGTTTGGCATTCTAAATACGCTATTGTTTTTTCCCAGCGGATCGATTTATCCGATCGAAGCGTTTCCGGCGTGGCTGCGGGCGATTGCGAGAGTGGACCCGTTCACATACGCGGTGCATGGATTGAAGTCCCTGCTGCTGAAGGAAACGGGGCTGGGAGCGATTGTTCCTGACATGGTTTATCTGTCGATTTTTGCGACTGTGACGCTGGCGGCGGCGGTGCCGCTGTTTAAAAGGACGCTGTAAAAGAGAGAACTCTTCGGCCGTCAGCTGTCAACCAAACCTCGGTTGAAGCTTACCTAATTTCTCAAAAACATTTTCCCATCTCGACAACATTTTCCAACGGCACTTTTTGATGGTTTCCGCGCGACGTTGCTACTTGACTGGCGGCGGGGGCGGAATTCGCTGGGATTGGGCGAACGGGATCATGCGCGGCGGTTCCGAGGGTAAGCGAAAAACCAGGTTGAGGATGCTCGGGCGCGTTCGGTGACGAGCGTCAGAAGTTAGGTTCGCACTTGCGACGAATCGTGAGTTGAAACGAAAATCGGCGCGCGCATCGTGATGGAGGTCCAAGCGGAGCCAGATGAAGCGGCCGATGCGGCTGAGGCGGACTTGTTCTGGAGTCAGCCGGGTAGTGTAACTGGCAGCGATCCTGGCCATCTCGGTGAGGTCGTTGATCGGTCCGAATTCGACGTCGCTGGGGCGGGGGAGTTGGCGCATGGCCTCGAGCTTGCGGGCGACGATTTTGTGTCCGGTAACGCAGGGCTGGGTGCGGCAATCGAGAATTCTTTCGATGGCATAAAGAGCGCCGTGGTCGACGCGCTCTCCGAACGCGATGTAGAGCGTGTTGGTCGAGGCAGCATAGTTGACGGGCAACATGCAGAAGGATTCGAGGATAGGGAGCGGAATGCTGCTCTGGAACTGGATGGCGGCGGGATCGAATGATGAAGCGACAGGGCAGCCCCATTGCAGGGCGAGGGCTGTAGTGACTTCCTGTTCGGTAGCGAAGCCGAGTTTTTCGATCCAGTCGCCGATTTTTCCATAATCGCAGGCGCCGTTGCGCATGGCTTCGACGGCGTCGGGCACGCATCCGTAGGCGGTGAGCAGGATGACGGCGGTGCGCGCGGACGGCGAATGCGCGTCGAGCGTTTGCATCTCGCGCATCAGCTCGAAGCCGTCGCGTCCCGGCATGCGCACGTCGGTGATGACCAGCGAATGCAGGCCGGCGCGAAACTTCTGCAGCGCTTCGGTGCCGTTGACGGCGACATCGACCAGCCAGCCGCGGCGCTGGAAGCGGGCTTCGAGCGCGGCGCGCATGCCGGCATCATCGTCGGCGACGAGAAGCCGCTTCATACTTGAGCTCCTGGGATGGCGGCAGGTTTGGAAACCGGCCCGAGCAATGGGTTACAGGGTGGTGCGGCGTCGATCATCTTGTGCGGCAGGCGAAGGCGGAAGGTAGCGCCGTGGCCGGAGCGGCTTTCGGCCACGATCGAGCCCCCATGCTGTTCGAGAATGCGGCGGCAGACCGCGAGTCCGAGGCCGGAACTGCCGGCGCGGGTGCTGAAGCCGGTATCAAAGATGCGGGGCAGATCGCCAGGGGGAATGCCCGGTCCGGTGTCGCGTAGCGAGATTTCTATGCGGTCATCGCCGCCAGGGCCATCGCCGGAAGGATTGTTATTCCCCAGTTCAGGGCGGGTGGCAAAGTCGATACCACGAATCGAGAGCCAGCCGCCGCCGGGCATGAAGCGAAAGGCATTGAGCGCGAGGTTGAGCAGCACCTGCTCGAGGCGGTGACGGTCGGCGTGAAGGACGACGCCGTGGAGGCCGTTGATGATTTGCATTTCGACCCGCGCCTGCTTGGCGAGGGGCAGAAGAAAGTCGTAGGCCCAGTCGAGCAATTCTCCGGCATCGGTGGGAGCGAGTTCGGGCTGAGGCGTGTTGTGCAGGTGCAGCACGTTGTTGACGGTGGAGGACAGCGTGCGCAGTCCGGCCTGCACGTGTTCGATCCAGCGGCGGCTTTCGCCCTCAAGATTGGCTTCGGCCAGAAGTCCGGCAAAAAGTTCGAGGCTGCCGAGCGGGTTGCGGATTTCGTGCGCGAGCAGGGCCGACATTTCGACCAGCGCCTGCTGGCGGCGGAGCTGTTCGCGGTCGTGTTCGAGTTTTTTTGCCTCGCTGACATCCCGCAGAATGAAAACCGAAGTAGCACGGTCGTGATTTTGCTCCAGCCAGGCATGGCGCAGCGCAATCCAGACGGGTTTGGCCGGAGGCGAAGAGGACTGAAGCGAACGAGATGGAACGGAAGATGGAACGGACGAAGAAGGAAGGCAAGAAAGTTGCAATTCGGGTTCTTCTCCAGTCTGGCGGGCGCAATCGAGCGCGGCGCGCAGGGTTGCGGGCAAGGCATCGGACGATTCGCACGTGGCGCCGATCAGGCGTGCCGCCT
>PMSZ01000433.1 GCA_003168235.1 Acidobacteriaceae bacterium | reverse complement strand
GCGGACAGAATTCGGCTTACAGGTCCGGCTGCCACAAAGCTGTTACTGACTGACTCCCAGTCCGTCACCGAAAACAATCCCGATCATCTCATTGCGGTTTTGGGGATGGTTTGCTCCAGGAGGGAATTATTCGCTTCATGAATTCGTCAAACAGCGGAACCGTGAAAGCTGTATCGCCGAATGTGGGGCTCCAAATCATTCCTTTTGCGATCAGACTGCTGCGAACCGGTCCAAGAGAAGAGCTGAGTCTGCCTAATGTATCCGCGATGTCTCCGGAGCGGTGAGGCCCCGCACCGAGTTCCGCCATGGCGCGCAAGTAGTTCTTCTCCGCTGGCGTCAACCGGTCAAAGCGGACCCTGAAGAAGCTTTCGTCAAGGGCCGCAATAGCCTGGGTCGAGGCTGCGATCACATCCGCCTCAGTGATTGGACTGGATTGTGCAATTTCCCATGAATGTTTGCCCCATTCTTGCAGAAAATAAGGGTATCCGTGAGTTTTCGCGATGATCGCCGCGACAGCCTCTTCGGTAAAATCGACCTCTCGTTCATGGGCCGGCTTGGTAATCGCCAATGCCGCATCTTCAGCGTTCAAGGGCCCGATTGTTGGATAGTCAAACAGCCGTTCTGCGTAAGACTTTGCTTGGCCCGCCAATGCCCTGAGCTGGGGCAGGCCTGCACCGACTACGGTCAGGGGAAGCCGCAATTGAGAGCACTTATGCAGCGCCGATATAAGAGCCGCAAATTGATCCTGAGCAACGTACTGCAGTTCGTCGATGAAGATTACTAGCGTGGTATTCGCGCTCTTTGCAGCACTCCCGACCTGTTCAAGTAATGCCGTCAAATCTCCTTGAAGATCCCCGTTGTCCGCTAGACCTGGCTCCGGATCGAAATCGAATCCGACTTCTATGTCTTTAAACTTAAACTTGAGCGCTTTCGCAAAACCCGCAAGAGCCCTCAGCCCTTTCTCGGCCACCGCTTTGGCTTGCTCGACCCGACTCAGTCTCAGCAGAGCGAGCCTAAGCTGCGGAGCTAGCATGGCCGGGAGGGAACGCCCTTCTGGGGCCTCAACGCTTATAGTCTGCATCCCTCGCGCGTCTGCATCTTGGCGAATCTTGTCGAGTAAGACTGTTTTGCCCACGCCGCGGAGACCCACCATCAAAACGCTTTTTGCAGGATTGCCGATCTGGATTCGAGCCATTGCAATGTGTGCTTGATCGCGTACTTTGTCTCGGCCCGCAAGTTCAGGCGGAGGCGAACCGGCTCCGGGTGAATACGGATTGCTGATTGGATCCATATCAGACTTCTACAGACTTTACGCAGTTTATCATATTTTGATAAAGTCTATAAACTACATATAAACTCGCCCGCTGGGCGCTATCACCTTATTTTGGTATCATTCCAGCGTAAGCGCCGCTTAACATCCCAAGTGTTGCCGCGACCATCCCGGAGGATGTCATACTACAGACCCGAATGGATCGGCGTGCCGTCGCCCCACGTTCTCGGATGTTGTGGAAGTCCTCCCGTGGGCCGTTTCGCCCATAGCTCCCGCGCCAAGTCGGCAAAGGGGGTTCCGCTACTCCAGTAAGGAAGGCTATGCCTAGTGCGCGGGCATCTGATAGGTTCGTGTCATTTATGAACACGCAGCCGATTCACTCCAGCGTCGGCCTCTGCCAAACTTGCCAGTACGCGCGCCAGATCGAATCCGATCGCGGATCGGTTTTCTTACGGTGTGAACTCTCGTTTCAAGACCAGCGGTTTGCCAAGTATCCGCGTCTGCCAGTACTGGAATGTGTCGGTTACCAGCGGCAAGAAATACCGAAGTAGCCGGCGTGTCTTTGCCAGCCGTTCCAATCAACCCTATAATTGAGGTGCAACATCGCCAATCGCAAACCAGTCACTCGATAACCTTAAGGAGCTTCAATGTCCGCACCCAGCCGTCGTCCCGAAATTCGCCGTCGCCGTACTCGTGCTGAAAAAGTTGCCAAGCTGCGCAAGCGTCTCGCCGCTGCCTCTGCCGCCGGCGACAAGGACCGCATCACCGCCAAGCTGCATCGCATCGCTTTCGTCTCTCCGGGCAATCCGTTGATCAAGAGCGCATAACTCTCGACCAGGCACGTCTAAAATTCCAATGTCGCGAACCTCGCCGGACTTTTCCCTACGTTCGTCAACATGGGAGCGTAGCCGCCCGCCAACCATTTGACATCGCCAGACTTCAAATTTACTGACACGGGGCTCGTAGATCTGATGTCGCTACGAAGATCGAGGTCGTTGATCGCGACCAGCAGTTGCGGCCCGCCAAAAGCGCGACTGGGCATGGAAGCGCCCGGTTCGAGAGTCACTTCGGAAACCTTCACTCCATTGCCGCTCTTCACGTAAAAGTTCTTGCTGCGACCGCCGGGGAAAGTGGCTTCAACAGGTGCCTCCGGAGCCGGTGTCGGCCTCTGCGGCGATTTGTGGTCCTGCATCAGCTCAATAGTTACGTTGCGAAAAGGCTGGTCCGAAAGATTCTTCGCAATGTGAGCAAAGTTTCCCGGCGTGAATCGAGTGTCACCATCGGCGAGCTTAACCTCCGTGGGCGGCTTGCCTTCGACTTCGTTGGAAAGGTGCGCATCGCCGAGGGTGACATAGACATAGTCGTGACGATGACGATGCATCAGCGTTGCAGCATGCGGCGCGACCTCGACCTGGAAGACGCGCACATATTGGTTTTCAAGTGCGAGGTGGTGCGAGGGTTCAGCCGTAATCTCGACTTCAGTTGTTGTCTGGGAGTAAAGCAACGGAACGAGCAGGAAGAAGAACAGTACGCGCTTCATGGCCGGGGATTGTAGCACTGGCGGATTGATTCGAGTAGCTTCGAGTCGAGTATCACGGGGCGATTTAATGATGCGGAAAACCAGACGGGGCCGGCGCTCAGCCCGAATACACGATCGTCCCGCCGACTATGGTTGCGATTACTTTTCCCGTGAATGCCCATCCGCCGAACGGAGTGTTCTTCGATTTCGAGTGTGACTTCGCGGCATCGAACGTCCACTTCTTCTTTGGATCGAAAACCGTAACATCTGCGATCGAGCCCCGAACCAGCGAACCACGCCCGCGAAGATCGAAACATCGCGCCGGACCGGCGGTGAAGAGTTCCACAATACGAGAGAGCGGGATGTGCTTTTCGCGGTGCAGCTTGGTGATCGCGAGCGCAAGCGCAGTTTCCAACCCTGTGATGCCGAACGCGGCGCGCTCAAATTCCATCTGCTTCTCATGCAATGCATGCGGAGCATGGTCGGTGGCAATCGCATCCACCGTGCCGTCGGCAAGCGCCACCCAAATGGCCTCGCGATCGGAAACCGAACGAAGCGGAGGGTTCATCTTGTAATTGCTGTCGTAATCGCGCATGTCTTCGTCGGTTAGCGTGAAATGGTGGGGCGTAACTTCGCATGTGACGCGCGCTTTCGCGCGCTTGCCGCGGCGCACGCTCTTCAGCGCGTCTGACGTGGAAAGATGCGCAACATGCAGGCGCGCATTCGGAATGTGCATCGCCAGTTGCACGTCCCGCTCCACGACCGACGCTTCCGCAGCCGCCGTCATGCCACGCAATCCCAGACGGAACGAGCGTGCGCCGGCGTGCATCGAGCAGTTCTCTGTCATCCGCGTATCTTCGGCATGTTGCACCACCGGAAAATTCAGTTCTCCACCCAAGACGAGAGCCTCGCGCATGATGTTGTCGTCGAGAATGGGTTTGCCATCGTCCGTCACCGCGATCGCTCCAGCGGATTGCAGCGCGCGGAAGTCGGTGAGCGTGACACCCTTGCTCGAGCGGGTCGCAGCCGCAATGGCAAATACATTGACCACCGCGCTACGCTCAGGCTGTCGCAGCCATTCGACCCACTCGACCGAATCAACCACGGGGACCGTATTGGGCATGGTGCAGACTGAGGTGAACCCTCCCGCGGCCGCCGCGGCCGTTCCCGTAGCGATGGTCTCTTTCTGCGTCTGACCGGGCTCGCGCAAATGCACGTGCAGATCGATGAACCCCGGCGCAACGATGAGCCCGCGGGCATCGAATTTCTTGTCGGCGCCGCCCTTGATCTTGTTAGGGGGCGCAACTTCCGCCACGCTTCCATCTTTGAGCAGCACATCCATCGGCGCGTCGATGCGCGCCGCCGGGTCGATAAGATGGCCGCCTTTAATCAGCAGGCTGTGTTTATTCTTTTCTGGACTCATCGCATCTTCCCCGGCATTTTTCCTAGAGCTCGCGCCAGAATCGCCATGCGCACAGGCACGCCGTTGCGTACTTCTTCGAGAATGCGCGCTTGTTGCCCGTCGGCGACTTCGCTGGTCAACTCCAGCCCGCGAATGATAGGGCCGGGATGCATCACGATGGCATCCTTCTTCGCCATCTTCAATCGCACCGGGGTCATCTGATAGCGCGCGACGTATTCCGCGAGGTCGATCTTCAGCCCGGCAAGGCGCTCCGTCTGCACACGCAGCAGCATAATGACATCGGTGCCACGCAACGCGTCCTCGATATGGCGCGTCACGCGCACGCCCGGCGCGAGCGTCGTTGCAATCTCGGGCGCCAGTTCCGGCGGACCGCAAAGAACTATCTTTACACCGAACTTGCTCAGCAAATGGCACGCCGACCGCGCCACCCGGCTATGGAAAATGTCGCCGACAATTGCAACCTGCAAACCTTTGAAAGTTTTCTTATTGCGAAGAATTGTGTACGCATCGAGCAGCGCCTGCGACGGATGCTCATGCAGCCCATCGCCAGCGTTGATAACGGGAACGTCAAGATGCTGCGCCAGTATGTAAGGAGCTCCGGCGTTGGGATGCCGCATGAC
>PMSZ01000107.1 GCA_003168235.1 Acidobacteriaceae bacterium | reverse complement strand
TGGCAAATCCTGGCAGAGTTTTTTCTAATTCAGTAGCGTCGCGTCCCACGACGGAGAGTTGTTCCAGATTGCGGGCGGTGATGGTGGCACTGAGTTGGCCGCTATCAAGCGGAATACCCGCGGCATCAGCCTCCACGGTCACCGTCTGCGATTGTCCACCGACAGCGAGGCGAACGTCGGTGAGGGTCCGACTGTCGCCAGGGTCAAGGTGAATTCCGTTCTGAACAAGATTCGAGAAGCCCGTCTTCACCACCTGCAAGTTGTAGTCGCCGCTCGGAACCGCAGCGAAAGAGAAGGTCCCGGCTCCGTTGGATGTAACCACCCGGGGTGTCCGGCTGAGTGTGTTCTCCAGGGTGACAACAGCTCCAGGGACGGCAGTACCGGTCGAGTCTTGGACAACTCGATTTAGGCTTGCGGTACCTACTTGCGCCGTGGACAACGAGGCAAAAAAGAAAATAAAGAGTGACGGCAAGAACAAAACAATAAGGACGGACGGAATACAACGCCCGGTCGGGGGCAAACTTGTCTGAGTGCGCTTCCGAATATTTGTCAATTGAGCCTCCACGCTGAGTCTCGGTGCTTGCGCCGGGCAACCTCCCATTTTTGGAATCGCCGACGTTAGTTTGCCGCAGGGTAGTAATTTGTAAGCGGCAATTTGTAACCAGAAGGCTTATAGAGGTCTCGACGGAAAACAGATAAGGTCCTTGCGGTTAGTCATACAGTTCTTATCATGTAAATTTCTCGCTCAACTCCAAGTCTATCAATCGTCTATGAATCCTCTGACCGTATTTTTGATCTGATGCAGTGGTCTTGATCGTTGTATAATCCGGGGCGGAGATTAAGGAACCGCCATGCAGTTCGATGTGCAGTCGGCGCACAATCCTGCCGATTTTTCTGATGTAGAAAAGGCAGCGATCGAGGAGCAGGTAGAGCGCCTGCTGCAGAACCCATACTTCAGCCACAGCCGTCGCTTCCCCATGTTCCTGCGGTTCGTTGTCCGGCACACCCTCGCCGGACAGGCGGATGCGGTGAAGGAAAGAACGCTCGGAATTGAAATCTTCGGACGAAACGCCGACTACGACACTTCGTTCGATCCCATTGTGCGCGTGACCGCGGCGGAAATCCGCAAACGTATCGCACAGTACTACCAGGAACCCGGCCATGACGTAGAGATTCGCGTTTCACTTCCCGCCGGCTCCTACGTTCCACAATTTCACTGGCCGCAGACACTGCAAATCGTACCCTCTGTAACCGGAACGGAACCGGATACGATATCGGAAGCAGCTGTTCCCATCTCAGTCGCCTTAGCCGCCCCACAGGTTATACGTCCACGGAAGCGCATAGGGCTCGCCGTCTCCGTCGCGCTTCTCGCGCTCTGCGCGGCGGTAGGAGGCACGATATGGTGGCGATCACTGCAGCGTTCCGCGTTTGACGTCTTTTGGGAACCCATTCTGAATTCCGGTGATCCCGTGCTCTTTTGTATAGCGGATCAGAATCAGTACACCGCGATTGCCTTGCGCGATGCGGACGATCCAACCCACCAGACCATCCTTAAAGATACCCTTAGCGCAGTTATCATGGATGATCTGAGTCCGGTGGTGAAAATCGCGGGAGTTTTGCAGGCGCACGGGACGAAGTACAGCCTCAAGGGCGAAGGCTCGACCACGCTGACCGACCTGCGCAACGGGCCAACCGTTTTCGTCGGTGCCTTCGATAATGCCTGGACACTGCGTCTGACGAAATCGCTTCGCTTCCACTTTGCGAACAATGCAGACATGACGCGCTTATGGATCGCGGACAGCAATGCCCCGGGCCGCACGGACTGGCTGATCGATCGCGCGCAACAGCAGGCAACCAATAACTACCGCGACTATGCAATTGTGGCGCGCTTCATTGATAACAATACGGGAAAGATCGCGATCGTGGCAGCAGGGGTGGCTCGCGGTGGTACGATCGCTGCGGGTGAGTTTCTGATTGACCCGACCCATCTGGCGCAAGTGGCAAATATGTCCCGCGCAGCTGCTGGAAAGAAAAATATGGAGTTCGTTTTAAGCACCGAAATCATCGATGGCCAACCCGGCACACCTAAGATGGAGGCAGCCTATTTCTGGTAGGACACGGGACCGCGAGGTTCGGTTGTCGCTTGACCTCTCTTCGTTGGTAGAGCCTTAATCGCCACAGCGATTATTCGGGTGGATTGAAGCGGTGCAAGCTTCAACCTAGTCGCAAAACGATAACGCGAAACCTGACCCCACACATTGAGTTCCTTCCGCTCCTGTTCCTGACCGTCCTCTCACCTTTCATCGAGGAAATTGAGTTCCGAGGTTTTGGCGTCAGACAGTTGCAACGCGAAACGGGGTGGCCATTCTGGGCAGTGGTGTGGCCGTCGGCACTGCTGTTCGGATACGGCCACGTTGAACACGGCCAAAGCCTACAGGAGATGGCTGGATTGTTCTTCCTAACCGGAGCCGGCGGTGTGACGTTCGCCTGGCTGGTTTACAGATGGCAGAACCTCTGGGTGGCTGTGGCGCTGCACATCTGTATGAATCTTTGGTGGGAGTTGTTTTCCGTCGCCAAGACCGCGATCGGCGGGTGGTTCCCGTTCATGCTTCAGAATCTGACGATGGATTTACCGGGATATTTGCTTCGCCTAGCTGTCGGACTGCAAGGTCATAGGTCGTGCCAATAGGCATTTGCGTAATCACGTCTAGATATCTTCGTGCCTCGAGCCTGGCGCGCAATGCATGAGCAAACGCTAAACCGACAACCAACAACGCCGCAAGCACGACATACAGAGCAGCACGCGACCAGCAGTTCTGACGACTCATCAGCAAAATCTATACCTCCTTACCTCACTTCAACAATTCCACCCATATGAAAGTTGAAAGCTTCACTAGTCTTTGACACCTGGCCACCGGTAGTAACCATTGACCTGAATGTCATTCTGGTTGACGCCTAGCCATAAAACTCCAAAATCTGAACCCGAATCATGCACAACGATTTGTCCGGAGCCCATGTCTCTTGGCTTTCGTTAGCAGTTCTGAGTTTCCGCACAACTCGAACGCACCCGCTGTCGGCAAATACTCTTCTTCGTCTGTAGGCTTGTTGACGTTACTCTTTCGGAGTAGGTTGCGCGAAGTGAGGTTCGCCAATGCCTGCCAAACCGCCTGACCTTCATATTTAACCAACAAAGAGAACCGGGGAGTGC
>PMSZ01000285.1 GCA_003168235.1 Acidobacteriaceae bacterium | reverse complement strand
TGGCCGACACCGGGGATGTAGGTCGTCACTTCGATGCCATTGGTCAGGCGAACCCGCGCCACTTTGCGCAGCGCCGAGTTCGGCTTCTTCGGCGTTTGCGTATAAACGCGGGTGCATACTCCGCGCTTCTGCGGACACGATTGCAGCGCCGGACTCGCCGTCTTATACCGCGTCCGCTCGCGGCCAAACTTCACAAGTTGATTAAAAGTAGGCACTCTCGCCACTCCTTGGGTCGTTGGTCATTGTTCGGTAGTCATTGTTCGTTAGTCGTCGGCAAAACCATGCCCCCAAACGACTAGCGACCAGCGACCAGCGACGAACCGCACTTATCCCAAGACGGAGTTTCCCCGTCCCAGCGCTGGCACAGGCCTTACCACGCCCAGCCATACTCTCCCGCGCAGCATCATTCACGCACTGCCGCCGGTGAGAATTCCTTCAATTTCCCGCTCAGACTAATCGCCGACGACGGTGACGCCACGCCTCACTTCAATTCCAGTGCGGAGGCGTTCCGTTTCGTCTGCTTCCTCCTGCATAGCCTCGCGTGTCTCCCAGACTTCCACTGACTACCCTGGGCGCCAAGGTTTTCGCAGGACGTTTCAGCGAGGGCGTTCCCGGCTCACTTCCAACCGGATCCGTATTTCTGCAAAGCTCAGCCGACAACTTCCCACAGTCCGTCCCGAGCGCAGGTTGCGCATCCGACAGAACTGGAGGTCTACAGGCAAGCCACACTTAACTCGCGGAACCTGTAAATAATAGCAACTCCCCTGCACATCGTCAACCACCGTTCGGTGCATCGAAGATAAAGACTTCAAGCTTTCCGGCTTTCAAGATTTCAAGCTTTCACCGTTTTAAGCTCCCACGGCGCACCAGCTTTCGCGCCTGTCTGCCGGGCCTCGCTGAAACTTTGGCATCCTGAAACCTTGAAACCTTTGGCTTTACCTTCTACACTGACTTTCCGCCTCATTGCATTACGCTCGCGCCTGGCAAACGGACGCGAGGAGGATTCATGCATCGTTGCAGTCCCGGTTCTGTTCTTAGTTTGGCCGTTGCCATTCTCATGGTTGTTACCCTCGCCGGCTGTCTCGGTAAGAGCACCAACACCGGCGCCAATGGCGGCGTCGAGTCCGTGGCGCTTAGCCCGGGCGAGTCCATTTCCATCGACGTGGGCACCACCCAGGTCTTCAGCGCTTCCGGCAGAGACGCCAACGGCCACATCGTGCTGGGCGTCAACATTCAATACATTGTTGGAGTCCCCGAAGGCGCGACCGGTCCCTCGCCTCTGTCGATCGCCAGCAATGGCAACGCCTGTGCCGGCAGCTGGGACGCCACCGACGCCATCTGCGATCCCGGAACCCCCGGAGTCGCCACCGTAACCGCAGTCATCGAAGGCGTCAGCAGCCCCGCTACCTTCGTCTACGTTCACCAGCATGTCGACAACATTGTGATCCAGAACTACCAGGGCCAGCCTCCCCAATACGATTGTTTCTCCCAGGGACAGACTTGGCAGTACGAAGGCTTCGCTTATAGCAACGGCGTGGATATCAGTAATACCGTCGGTCCCATGAGTTGGACATCCAGCACGAACGGCGTTGCCACCTTGGCTCCCACTCTGACCGGCCCCATTGGCAGCCAGGTCAATCTGGCCACGGCCACCGCCGCCGTTCCCGGAGTTACCCAGCTCTACGCCAACGTCGCCGGGACCACCAGCAGCCCGTATCCTTTCACCACCTGCCTGGTCAAAGCCATCTACCTGCAGATCTCCGCCGAGGGCCAAGCCGGAAACTCGCTGACCTTACCGGTCGCCAGTTCGGTTTCCATCACCGCCACTGCGGTCGATACTCTCTACGGTATCTCCAACAGCGCGCCTTTGGCGAAACCTCCTCTTACCTGGAGCACCACCAATCCCGAGGTCGCCGCTTTCTCCGCACTCACCAACACCACCGGCGCCAACACCGCCACAACTCGCGCCAATTCAGGAGGTGCTACCGTCTTCGCCTCCTGTAATCCTCCCAGTTGCAACGCCGGAGTTTTCCCCGGTCTCCCCATCTACGCCAGCGTCGGCAAACTGCCCAATGGCACCGCCGGATACGACACCATCTCGCTCGACGTAACTCCGAACCCCACCGCCGGGGTGCCAACCTACGGCGCCTGGTCCACGACCAACCAATGCGACAACCAGCCCGGCTGCGGGAGTGCCTTGTTCGCGCTGGCCCCGTCCGAAACCAATCCCATCAGCACCATCCTGCAACTTCCGCGCACGCCGAATTCCATGATGTTTAACTATCAGTCCACCGCGGTCGTCTACCTCGGCTCCAATCAGGGATTGATGTACGTCGATGTCGGCAACAACTCCAAGGTCTCGGAGGTTTCCAGTTCCCCGACACCCTGCAATATTTCCGTTTGTGGCGCCGTGCTCACCATCTCGAACGACGGCAAACAAGTCGTCGTCTCCGACACTGTCTCCAATCCCAGCCAGGTCTACATCTACAACACCGGAGCTGCGGTCGGCGTCGCCCCTGTCGATCTCGTGATCCCCGGACAAACTGCCACCGCCGCCGCCTTCTCTCCCGACCAGATGAAGATCTTCATCCTCACCAACACCGGCAATCTGTACGTCTACTCCACCGTGGATGCGCTCAGTTCGGTCCCGATCGCCACTTCGGTGACCGACGTCAAGTACTCGGTCGACGGCAGCTTTGTCTACGTCGCAGGAACGCCCGGCCCAACTTCGATTTCCGGCTTCGCCAACTGCAACACTCCCACCACCCCAGTTCTAAGCGGCGTGACTACTCTCAATGGCGCAGTGCCAACCGCCATCTTCCCATCGCCCACCCTGCAACTCGATTCCCTGGGCAATTGGACCGAGACCGTGCTCGTGCTCAATCCTCCCTACATCGATAGCTTCGGCGTCAATGTCACGCAAAATCCGCTGACCCTTGGCCAATTCACCTGCACCCCGCCGACGGTAGCGCTCGACCTCGATTTTCCCCGGACTTCGTTCAACCTCGGCGAGGGCAAATTCATTCCTGTCTACTCCGCGCTCGTCGCTGACGGAACGCAGATGATCGTAGTCGCCCAGAACATCCCCGCCGTGCTCGTCTTCGACGTCGCCAACGGAACCACGACCGCCGTTCGTCTCGTCGGCAATGCCGCGCCTCTCGCCGCCTCCGCCTCCACCGACGGAAGCCAGGTCTATGTCGCCGCCTGCGACCAGTACCAGGGATCCTCCTGCATCGCCGGCTCCATTCATATCGTCAACACCGTCAGTCAAGGCGACATCCAGCAGGTTCCCTACATCGACGTCAACCAGAACAACAATATGAACATGTGCAACGGCCAGGGCGTCGGCGCACCACTCTGCCTCCCGAACATGGTCGCCATCAAGCCGCAGTGATTAGGATTGATCTCAGTAGGATTGATCTCAGTAGGATTTATCTGAGAACCGGGAACTGAGAACTTAAGACTTTAAAACCGGCAGTTGAGAACTGTCCTTACTGCGTCCCAACTTCCTTGCCCACGCTGTCCAGCACTCCGTTGATAAACTGCACCGACTCCGGAGTCGAAAATTTCCGCGCAATTTCCAGCGCTTCATTGATCACCACCGCCCGCGGAGTCGCCGGAAATCCCAGAAACTCAGCCACCGCGCCGCGCAGCACATTCCGGTCGACGGTCGCCATCCGGTCCATGCGCCAGTGTTGGGTGTGCTTGCCGATCAACCCGTCGATCTCCGGCAGTCGGTCGCTCGCCACGCGAAACAGATCGTCGGCAAACCCGCGCACATCGTCTTCAACGTTCGTCCGCTCCGCCCAGAACGTCTTCCGCACCAGTTCCTGTGTCTGCTTCCCCATGTCCGCCTGAAACAGCATCTGCAAAACCAGTTCGCGGGATTTGCGTCGAGTGCCCATGAAGGTCGTTGGTCGCTAGTCGTTGGTCGCTAGTCGTTCGGGATTCGTTATTAGTGTACAAGCTCAGGATCGACCACGAGTACGTGGAAGGTGGGTCAACGCTTTCGCGTATTGCTTTTGCCCTTGTTCTGGCCGTTGCCAACGACTAACGACGAACGACCAACGACAGCCTTTTTCAGATTCGCCATCTCCACCGCCGCCTGCGCCGCCTCGAACCCCTTGTTCCCCATCTTCAGTCCCGCGCGATCGATCGCCTGCTCGAGCGTGTCGCAAGTCAGCACCCCAAAGGCATGAGGAACTCCGGTCTCCTGCGCCGACTGCCCAATGCCACGCGTAACTTCGTTGACAATCACGTCGTAGTGCGCCGTATCCCCCCGCAGCAGGCAGCCAATACAAATGATGGCATCGTATTTTTTTGTCTCCGCAAGCGCGCGCGCGGCAATCGGTATTTCAAACGCCCCCGGCACCCGCACCAGCGCAACATCTTTTTTCTTGGCGCCAGAACGCACCAACCCATCGTAAGCGCTCTGAAAAAGCCGCTCTGTAATAAACGCATTGAAGCGCGAGACAACGATCGCAAAGCGTTTCCCAGCCGCGCTAAGCCCGCCCTCGATAGCAGTAATAGCCGGCTCGGGAGGCCGCTCGATTTTGACCTTCTTTTTCGTAGCCTCTCTCCGTGACTCCGTGTCTCCGTGGTGAACGAGGGTTCACCGCTGCAATCTGCAATCTGCCCTCTGACCTCTTACCTCCCCTTAAACGCCGCCGCCCGCTTTTCCAGAAACGCCGCCGTCCCTTCCTTCTTATCTTCGGTCGCGCAGCAGACGCCAAACAGCGAAGCCTCCAGAAACAGCCCCTCCGCCAAAGTCATCTCCATCCCTTTATTCACCGCCTCCATAGCGTACTGCACCGCCAGCGGAGCGTTCGCAATAATCTTCGTCGCAATCGCCTCCGCCCGCGGAACCAGTTCCGCCGCCGCAACAACTTCATTCACCAGCCCCATCCGATGCGCTTCCTGCGCCGAAATCATCTCCCCGCTCAACACCATCTGCAGCGCCAGTCCCTTGCCCACCAGCCGCGGCAGCCGCTGCGTCCCGCCATATCCCGGAATAATCCCCAGCTTCACCTCCGGCTGCCCCAGCCGGGCGTTGTCGCTCGCCAGCCGCATCGTGCAAGCCAGAGCCAGTTCGCATCCGCCGCCGAGCGCGAATCCGTTAATGCAGGCAATCACCGGCTTGCCCAGATTTTCGATCAGGTCAAGCACCGCCTGCCCCCTGTGCGCATACTCCTTGCCGGAGACCGCGTCCTGCTTCGCCAGCTCTCCAATATCCGCCCCCGCCACAAAAGCCTTCTCACCCGCCCCAGTCAAAATCACCACCCGGATCGCGGCATCTGCCTTGATCTCGCTAAACGCAGCGCCAAGCTCTTCCATCGTGGCCATGTTGAGCGCATTAAGCACCTTGGGACGGTTGACGGTGACGTAGGCGATGGCATTTTTCTTTTCGAGAAGTATGTTTTCGTAGGTCATAAGTTAGGTCATAAGTATCGTTACCGAACTAAGAGCCCTTGTCATCCTGAGCGAGTGGCAGCTTCGCGAAGCGAAGTTGCTACGGAGTCGAAGGACCCCTATTCCTTCTGTGCAGCTGTCCTCCAAGTCGGACATCGCCGCGAAGTTTACAAGCGTTGGTGCGCACACGAAAATCGGGCTTGGCCGACTCTTAACCTCTGCAATCTAACCTCTGACCTCTGCAATCTCAAAACTTCCCCGCCACCGGCTTCTCCGGATTCGAGTAATCATAATACCCGCGCCCCGACTTCCTCCCATACCACCCCGCCATCACCATCCGCTTCAGCAGCGGAGGCGATGCAAACCGCCGTTCTTTGAACTCGTCATACATCACCTGCGTAATGTAGTAAGTCGTATCCAGCCCNNACAAAATCCAGCAGCGTAAACGGACCCATCGGATACCCGCACCCCAGCTTCATCGCGTTATCAATATCCTCGATCGATCCCACGCCCTCTTCATACGCCCGGATCGCATCCAGCAGATAGGGCACCAGCAGCCGGTTTACGATGAATCCCGTCTTATCCGAAGTCCGCACCGGAACCTTCCCCAGCCGCTGCGCAAACAAATAAGCCGCGTCATACACCTCAGGAGCGGTAGCGATCGTCTTCACCACCTCCACCAACTTCATCAGCGGCACCGGATTAAAAAAGTGCAGCCCAATAAATCGCTCCGGCCGTTTCACCGCCGTCAATAACTCCGTCACCGAAATCGAAGAAGTATTCGAAGCAAAAATCGCTTCCTTCTTGACGATCGAATCAACCGACGCCCACATCTTCTTCTTTTCGTCGACATTCTCGATGATGGCCTCGATCACAATGTCGCAATCCGCCAGGTCGGCCTTGTTAGTCGTCCCGCGAAGCCGCGCCCGTATCTCGTCCTTCTGCGCTGGAGTAATCCCACCCTTCTCCACCGGTCGCTCGGCAAATTTCCCCAGCGACTTCTCAATCCCAGCGAACCCCTTGTCGAGATACTTCTGCTCAACCTCGAGCACCGTAACCTCAAACCCAGCCATAGCGCATACCTGCGCAATACCGGAACCCATCAACCCACAACCGAGGACGCCAACTTTTTGAATATTCATGAATAGAAAATTACCTCACTATTGGAGTGCTTGCCGACTCACTTGAAAGGTTTCGCACGGAGATTTCGATTCCAGCGCACTTGACGACTTGGAAGTCGATGACCGGGTGCTTCGTATACGCGATCTCCAGATGCGTAGGGGTCAGCCAGTTCACCTTCAGAGTTATCTCACCCGTCTCTTGCTGATCGAACAACAAAATCTCCGTCGGACTCTGCTGGCCACTCGTCCGCCTCAGTTCAACCGTGGTGTAGAGACCGGCGTTGCCGGGTCCACTGTACTGGTCCGTCCGAGTACTCGCAATCCAGCGTCCGTCGGGAGATCTCACCTCTGCGGACGAAATTATTGTCGGATTATCTCGACAGGCAGAGAGTAAGACGCAGACTCCAACGATTATCAGCGTAGACGTGCGTTTCGAGTCCATTAGGAAAAGTGGCTATACGTGGCCTCTACTGAAAGCTCTCCACCATAGCAATCCCCTGCCCGCCGCCAATACAAGCCGTCGCCAACCCATACTTCTTCTTCCGCCGCCGCAACTCATAAAGCAAAGTAATCACCAACCGAGTCCCGGTCGCCCCCAGCGGATGCCCCAACGCAATTGCCCCGCCATTCACATTCACCTTCTCGCGGTCTAATCCCAACTCCTTCTCTACTGCCAGATACTGCGCCGCAAAAGCTTCATTCACTTCGATCAAGTCAATGTAGTCCAAAGAAAGCCCAGCCTTCTGCAAAGCAACCTTGGTCGCCGGCACCGGACCGCGCCCCATCACCTTCGGCTCCACTCCGGCAATGCCCCAGCTCACAATCCGCCCCAGCGGCTCGATGCTGCGCTTGCGCGCCTCCTCCAACGACATCAACACCACCGCCGCGCCGCCATCCACAATGCCGCTGGCGTTCCCAGCCGTCACCGTCCCAGGCTTCCCTGAGCCCTGGCCGAACGCAGCCTTCAACTTCGCCAACCCTTCCAAAGTAGTCTGCGGCCTCCGGTGATCATCTTCGGTAAACGACTCTCCCGTAGCCTCACCCTTGTGATTGCGCAGCGCCACCGGAACCAGTTCTTCCTGGATGCGTCCTTCTTTGTAGGCCGCATCGGCCTTCTGCTGCGAGCGCAACGCGAATTCATCCTGCGCCTGCCGCGTGATCCCTTGCTGCTCGCCATACAACTCCGCCGTGTTCGCCATGTACAAGCCGCAATAGCTGTCGAGCAGCGCCACCATCAGCGAATCTTCCAGCTTCCCGCCCGCAGCCAACGTAAATCCATCTCTCCCGCGTATCGAAAACGGAGCCTGCGACATCGACTCCATCCCGCCCGCCAGCACCATCTTCGCTTCTTCTGTCTGGATCATCTGCGCCGCGCTCACAATCGCCTGCATCCCCGACCCGCACAGCCGATTCACCGTCAGCGCCGGAGTCTCAATCGGCAACCCCGCCCGTAACCCCACATGCCGCGCCCCATACAGCGCATCGCCCGAAGTCTGCTGCGCATTGCCGAACACAACGTGATCGAACTCTTTCGGATCGACACCGGCCCCGTCTGTCCCCGCTCGCTCAATCGCAGCCTTCGCCGCCACCGCGCCCAGTTCCTGCGCCGTGTAGTCCTTGATCTTTCCGCAATAGCGTCCAAACGGAGTCCGCGCCCCGCTGACAATCGCAATATCTCCAGGTTTCAACATGAAAGCCTCAACATGAGTCCCACTTATAGATGAGAGTGCGCCGGCCAGAAGCCAACTTGTGAGTTTAACAGCAGCGAAGATTTTGTAATTTGGTAATTTCTAATTTGCTAATTTCAAAGTAGGTGAGAGTTTGATTGCCCGATGAAATTAGAGGATTGAGGGTTTTCCAAATTACAAAATTACAGATAACAAAATTACAAAATCCATTCTCGGCGTTCTCCGGCGTCTCGGCGCCGAACCGCTACGCTACCGCCGCCGAGGCCGCGAACTGCGGAGCCTGCGCCACGCTCTTCCCCACGCCCTGCGTCACCGCTTGCTCCAGCGCATGATCGGCGCGGTTGACGACTTCGGTGACAATATCCACCGGATCGAAATGCTGCCGCATCACCGCCTGCGCCAGCCCGGCACTGAACTCGACCGCCTTGTCCCTGCCCGGAAAATGCACTTCGGCAAGCAGCCGCCGCAATTTCTCCATTGCCAGCAACGCTTCTTTTTCACCCGTGTCGCCCAGCACCAGCGCGATCGTGCTTGCTTCGTAGCGAAACGCCAGATCGTTCGTCCGGATGTTCGCCGAAACCATCTGCCCAATCTGCTCCATCACCGCCGTAACCGCCTGCTCCCCATATTCCTTGATCAGCGCACTGCGTTTGCCGAACTGCATCAGCAGCACCGTCACCGATGTCCCTTGCTGCAAGCCGCGCCGCGTTTCCGCGTGCAGCAAATCCAGATACGACGCCCGCTTCAGCAGTCCCGATTTTTCGTCCGTCACGGAAAGGTTCTTCACCAGCCGCCGCAACCCGGCGTTGTTCAGCGCGATCATCACCTGGTCGCTCAGCGTGCGGATCACCAGCACCTCCGACGCCTGCCACACCCGCTTCGCATTCTGCGCCAGAATCAGCACCCCGATCTGGTCTTCGCCCTCGGCCAGCGGCAAAGCCAGCAGCGACTCGGCCTGCAGCTCCTCGACAGCGCTGCGCATTTCGATCAGTTCCGGAGCATTTCTCGCATCGCCGATCATCACCGTGCCGCGCGCCACCGCCAGGTCCTGCAACGTTTCCGCCAGGCTGATTAGCGCCGCTGAACTCGCCGGAATCAGCCCTTCCATGTGATATTCCTGAACATTCGTAGGCGCCAGGCCCGGCTTGCGCAGCGCCACCACGCAGCGCGACGCTTTCCAGTTCGCGCCGATTTCGCTCGCCGTCATTTTCAGCACGCCTTCCGCATTGCCCTGGTGGTAGAGTTTGCGCGTAATTTCCGCCACTCGCGCCAGGCTGCTCACGTCGGCCACATCGCTCACCGCCGCTGGCGCCGGTGCTGGCGCAGCCGCCTCGCCACTCGTTGTCGCCGGCGCGGTCGCTCCCGGCTTTTCCCCCTGCACTTCAATGCCCGCCGCGATATATAACTTCCGCAAATCCTGGTTGCGCTCTTCCTCCCGCGGATACAACTCCTGAATTCGTTGCAGCCGCTCGATCGCCTTCGACCGCATGCCATACTGCACCAGGATTTCCGCCTGCAACATCAGGTCCTGCAGCGCCCCCGCTCCCAGCGTCGGCTCTTCGACCCGCGCGACCTGGTCCTCGCGTTCTTCCTTCTTGACTGTAGTAAACCTCGACGCGATCACATCGAAGCGCTGGTCGTCGATCTTGCCGCGCAACGCTTCGAGTCGCTTCTGGTGTCCCGGCTCGTACGGATCCATCTCCGCCGCCCGGTCCAGACACTCGCCCGCCTTCTGGTAATCGTGCTTCGTGCAATAGAGATCAAAGAGCTTCAGCAGCGCCTGCGCATAATCGGCTTCCCGGTTCGAAGCGTTGAACAGTTCCGCCAGAAACTCCAGCATCTCCGCCGACGGACGGTGCGATGCCAGCAGCTCCTGCATGGTCGTAATGAACGATCGCCGCTCCCCTCGCCGCCGCTGAAAAGCTTCCAGTTTCCGCGCCAGCGTCACCGCTTCCCGGTCCAGTTCGGAGTCGATCATCTTTCCCATCAGCCCCACCACCTGATGCATCCGCACCGGATTCTGCTCGAACATCTGCCAGATCAGCGGTTCCGCCTCCAGGCACCGGTCCGCCAGCAGCAGCGCCTGCGCATACAAGCCGCGGAGCTCCACCGATTCCTCGCCGCCGTGCACCAGCGGCTCAAAAATGAAGATCGCCGCTCCCGCTTCGCCCCGCGACAACAGGCTCTTGCCATACGCAATCGCAATCTTCGCATCCGACGGATTTTCCGCATACGCCCGCTCGAACCATTTGCTCGATTTCTCTCCCGCCGTTTCCGCCAGTTCCGCCAGTTGCAGAAACGACTGCGCCGCCATCACGTGTTCGCCCAGTTCCGCAGAAAATTCCGCCACTCGCAAATGGTTTTGCTGCGATGGATCCAGACTCACAATCCGCCGCAGCACCAGCAGCCCCTCTTCGTCCTTGCTCTGCTTTCGCAAATCCTCCAGCGCGTTTTCGTAGGTCCCAATCGCCAGTTTCTTGTTGGATTGCTCCAGCAGTTGCCCGAACCGTACTTTCTGCTCCCAGGTCGGATTCGTATACCGCGCCAGTTTCTTGTAGGTCAGACTGGCCCGCGTCGCATCCGCCGACGCCACCTGCCGCTCGAACAACTCTCCCATCAGCTCCACCGCCTGCGGCTTCCTGTTCACTGACAGACATAGATCCGCCGCCATCTGCCGTACATTGTCGTTTTGCGGATCGCTTTCCAGGACTTGCAGGTATTCCGCTAGCGCGTCGGCGGTTTTGCCCTTCTGCAATAGCTTTTCCGCTTTTTCGACGCGGCGGACCAGCTCGGCGCGATTAGGAGTTTCCGGCATTATGGGCGGTCTTCGGAGACAGAGTGTTCCACCTCGATTCTAGGTTTCGCCCCCAGCACCAGCAACGCGCTTCGCCCGCGCTGCGATTACGAAAGTCATGCGCCCACCCCCGGCATTTCATACTCGAACCCACAAAATGCCCACCGCGTAGCGTCACAACTTCTGTTATACGAATACGAGCACTGCTCCGCCGGTACTAATAATGTTGCCCTCGTAATGTCGTACTTGTAGCGCGCCTCTATCCCGATGCCGACCACGCCCAACCCCGAATCCGGCCTCCGCCGCCAACTCAGCGCCGGACAAATCACCATGGTCGCCGTCGGCGGCTCCATCGGCACTGGACTGCTTCTCGGCACCGCGGCCGCCATCCAACTCGCCGGCCCCGCCGTCATCCTCAGCTTCGTCCTCGCCGCCTTCATCAGCGGAACCGTCGCCCTGGCCTTGGCCGAACTCGCCACCGCACATCCTGCCGCTGGTTCTTTCGGCGTCTACGGAGACCTCTATCTCAACCACTACGCCGGCTTCCTAGCCCGCGCCGGATACTGGCTCGCCATCGCCGTTTCCATCGGCGCCGAAATGGTCGCCTCCGCCACCTATATGCAGCTCTGGTTTCCGCGCGTGCCCGCCATCACCTGGGTCTTCGTCTTCTCCGCGCTCCTGCTCGGAGTTAACCTCTTCAGCGTTCACACTTACGCCCGCTTCGAATTCTGGTTTGCCATGATCAAAGTCGCGGTCATCGCCGCCTTCATCGCGCTCGGCGCTGCCCTGCTCTTCACCGGACGCACCGCCGCCCAATACACCACTCACGGCGGATTTTTCCCGCTTGGCGCAGCTGCTCCGCTCCTCGCCATCACCTTCGCCATTTACAGCTTCGGCGGCGTCGAAATGGTGGCCGTTGCCTCCGGCGAATCCGCTTCCACCCAAAACATTTCGAGCGCCGTCCGCCGCACTTTCTTCACCCTCACCATCCTTTACATCGGAGCCATCGCCATCCTCGTCGGCATCGCGCCCTGGAACCGCATCGGCGTCAGCGAAAGTCCCTTCGTCACCGTCTTTCGCTCCGTCAACCTCCCTGGCGCCACTCACTTTATGAATTTCGTCGTCCTCACCGCCGCCCTCTCCGGATCGAACGCCGCCCTCTACATCTCCTCCCGCATGTTGTTCTCTCTCGCTCGCACCGGATGGGCTCCCGCCGCTCTCGGCCGCCTCAGCCAGAAAGGAACTCCCACCTTAGCCCTGCTCGTTTCTTCTTATGGAGTCGTCGTCGCCTTGGTCCTCGAACGCTACGCTCCCGCCAAAGCCTTCGAATACATTCTTCGCGGAGCATTTTTTGGCATGATGCTTTCCTGGATCGTCTCCCTTGCAGCCCACATCAACTACCGCCGCCAACTCACCGCCACGCAAATCGAGACCATCCCCGCCCGCTCGCCCCTGGGAAAATGGGGATCGATCGTCGGCCTGACCGTGGTCCTCGCCTCGATTGCGAAGACCTGGTGGGATTCCCGCATCAACCTGATCGCCGGCCTGACTTTCCTGATCGCCCTCACCATCCTCTACTTCATCCTTCGTCCCCGCGAACACTCGAGCAAAAATTATTGACGAAATGTTGACATTCACCCGAATTATTCCTCCCCGGTTTCTGCTATCTTGATTGAGATCAAGCGCCTGAATGCCGCGCCGGACGCCGATTTCAGCCGTCGCAATCAAACTTGCTTTCTCCCAGGGAGTCATCGCTTTCATGAAGTCAGCCATCATCGCCGCCTCTATCGCCGTTCTCCTCCTGACGTTCGCTCTGCCGTTCGCGCCGCAACCGTCCTTCGCAGCCCCGCTCACGGCCCCGACCGTCCTCCACACCTTCACCGGCGGGAAAGATGGCTCCTACCCCGACTCCAACCTAACCGCCGACGCCGCCGGAAACCTCTACGGCACCACCCAGATCGGCGGGGCCGACGGAGCAGGCACAGTCTTCGAACTTTCTCCCGGCCCAAATGACAAATGGCAATTTTCCGTGATCTACACTTTCACCGGCGGGACCGACGGCGGCAACCCGCTCGGCAGCCTGGTATTCGACGCCGCGGGTAACGCCTATTCAACAACATCGTCCGGCGGAGCCAACGGATTGGGCGTCGTCTTCGAACTCACTCCTCCACCCCAGGGCGCTCCCGCCAAAACATGGACTGAATCTGTCCTCTACAGTTTTCAAGGCGGAAGCAACGATGGCGCCGCCCCCTTCGGCAATGTGGTTTTCGATTCCGCCGGCAACTTATACGGCACCACCTCCATCGGCGGACTCACCCATCTCGGTTGCGCGCTCCCCGCCAAAGGCTGCGGCACCATCTTCGAGCTGTCGCCGTCGGGCGCGGGATCATGGAGTGAAAGAATCCTCCATCGCTTTCGCGACGCCTTCGGCGAAGGCGCAGCCCCGCGCGCCGGTCTGGTCATCGATGCCCTTGGCAATCTCTACGGCACAACCTACGATGGCGGCAATAATGATGAGTGCGGCGGCTACGGCTGCGGCACCGTGTTCGAACTGCTTCCTCCCGCCGCGGGAAAAAAACACTGGATCTTCAAGAATCTCATCGACTTCAATGGCGCTGACGCGGCCCTCCCCGCCGGAGGCCTCACCTTAAACGCCGGCGCGCTCTACGGCACCACCAACTATGGAGGCGCATATAACAAAGGCGTCGTCTTCTCCTTCACGCAGGATTCAGGCCGCTGGAAATTCTCCACCGTCTACAGCTTCAACGGACTCGACGGCCTTCAGCCCTCCGGCAATCTCGCCTTCGACAGCAACGGCAATCTCTACGGCGCAACCTACGAAGGCGGAGCCAACGATTGGGGATCGATTTTCCAACTCGTCCCCGGAGAATCTGGCTGGACCGAGAATCTCCTATACAGTTTCGCCGTCAGCGGCAAAGGAGCCGGCGCCAACCCCTTGGGAGGAGTCATCCTCGATTCCGCCGATAACATCTACCTCACCACCAACCAGGGAGGCAGCCTGAAATACTGCCAACCCAACTCCGGCTGCGGCGTAGTCGTCAAGCTCAGCGCAGCAGGCACGCAGTAAGTTCAGTACTGCTCAGTAACATGTCCCGAACCGGGACGAGTCTCTGCCCTTCCTACTCACTTACTCCAGATTTTGCAGTTGCCAACTTTTTCTGTTCTGCTATGCTCAGCTTGTTTCGGGTCCCATCTGAACGGCGGGACGAATCTGGACTTCCCTACCTGTGCGACTTCCTGTCGCGTTAGTTCCCGGCCGCTCTGTTCCCCCGAACCAAGGAGCAGTCTGTGAGTCCTTCAACAAAATTCAGCGTAATTGCAGGCAGTGAGCGTAAACCCCTCCGCGGTGCCCAGTTGATCCACACTTCGCACCCGGACCAAACCATCGAAGTCTCCATTCGCCTCCGCTCCAAAGCGGAAGCCAAACGCAAAGAGCTCAAGTCCGCCCTGGAAAAGCCTGGTTTCAAGCATCTGTCCCGCACCGAGTTCGAAAACACTTACGGTGCCGATCCGGCCGATCTCAACCAGATCAAAAAGTTCGCCCAGGAATTCAACCTCAAGGTCCACGAAACTGGCACCGAACTCGCGCGACGCACAGTCGTTCTCTCGGGGACCGTGGCGAATCTGCAAAAAGCATTTCAGGTCGAACTCAACGAATACAGCCACCCCAACGGAAACTTCCGCGGCCGCGTCGGCAGCATCAGCGTGCCCTCCGAATATGCCAGCATCATCACCGGAGTCTTCGGCCTCGACAACCGCAAGCAGGCCGAGCCCCATTTTCGCCGCCTCATCAAACCCGACAAACACAAACACAAAACCCCAGCCTCCTCCGGCTCCTTCAATCCCACCGATGTCGCCAAGATCTACGACTACCCGGCGCAAGACGGGACCGGGCAATGCATCGGTATCATCGAGTTAGGCGGAGGTTTTCAACTCTCTGACTTGAACACCTATTTCAGCTCGCTCGGCATCACCACGCCGCCGCAAGTGATCTCCGTGTCGGTTGACGGAGGAACGAATAGCCCGACCACTCCCAACAGTGCCGACGGCGAAGTCATGCTCGACATCGAAGTGGCCGGTTCCATCGCTCCCGCCGCGAAAATCGTCGTCTACTTCACCCCCA